>CAZFUK010000045.1:0-16307 GCA_964522005.1 uncultured Anaerolineales bacterium
CTCTAGCATCTAGGGCCAACACCTTTCACAGCAGAGGATTTACGCAGTGAGGAACTTTTCCCCCCTCTCCCCCTGGGAGAGGGTCGGGGTGAGGGTCTTAGGCGCTCGGTGAGAGGACCAAGACCCTCACCCTAGCCCTCTCCCAAGGGGAGAGGGGACACCTCACGCCAACATCGCAGTGTTACCGCGTAAGTCCGATAATTGTCAATGTCTTGCCCCTAGAACTCCTCTACCTTAGACAAATCCACCAACCCCATCGGCAGCCGCGCAATCCGCTGAAGGAGCGCGCGACGGTTCGTGCGCACCGCCGGGTCCTTGTCCTCGACCAGCACCGCGTCGAAGAACGTGTTGATGGGCGCCACCAGGCTCTGCATCGCCGTAAACACCTGGTCCAGGCTGTTCGCGCCGTTGAGTTGGCCCTCCACCGCCTGCAGCGCCGCGTACAGCCCACGCTCGGCGTCGTGGACAAAGCGGGCCGGGTCCAGCGGGAACGTCTCGGTGTGGGCGCGCACCAGGCGCACGCAGCGGGCGTAGGCCGTCAGGAAGGCCGACCACGCCGGCCGCTGCGTCCACTGCGTCAGTTGCTGCAAGCTCTGGACCACACCGGCCGGGTTGTCGCGCTGCGCCGCCAGCACCGCCTGCACCAGGTCATAGCGGCCGCCCTGGTCGCGCAGCCACTGCTCCAGCCGCGCCAGGATAAAGTCGCGCACCGCCCCCTGCGCCGCCTCGTCCACTGCCACCGGCTGGACCGCTGCCGCCGCCGCGATCAACCGCGTCAGCGACACGCGTCCGAACCCCTCCCCCTGCCCCTCCCCTGTCAGGAGAGGGGTGTCTCCCTCCCCCTTCCCTCGTAGGGAAGGGGGGTGGGGGGTTAGGTCACCCCGGCCGTCCTCGGCCAGCAGCCGCGCCAGCCCCAGCGCCGTGCGCCGTAGGCCCAGCGGGTCCTGGGTGGCCGTGGGCTGCTGCCCCACCGCGAACATGCCCACCAGGGCGTCCAGGCGGTCGGCCACGCTCAGCGCGAAGCCCACCGGGCTGCTCGGCAGCCTGTCGGTGGCCGACTTGGGCAGATAGTGCTCGTAGATCGCCAGCGCCACCGGCTCCGGCTCGCCGTCCTCGCGGGCATAGTCGCGGCCAATCGCCCCCTGGAGGCCCGTCAACTCCGTCCCCATCTGCGTGGCGACGTCGGCCTTGCTCAGGTGCGCCGCCCGCCGCAGCCACTGCACCTCCTGCTCCGACAGCCCGAAGGCCGGCCCAAAGGTCTCGGCCAGCCGCTCCAGCCGCTCGGACTTCGCTCGCAGCGAGCCGAGCTTGCTGTGGACCGTGACCCGCTCCAACTGCGGCACGAACTCCTCCAGCCGGTGCTGGCGGTCGCGCTTGACAAAGTAGGCCGCGTCGGCGAAGCGCGCCCGCACCACCGCCTCGTTCCCGAAGCGGATATTCTCGGCGTGCGCCGCGTTGCCGTTGGCGATGGCGATGAAGTACGGCAGGAGCGACCGCTGGCCGCCGACCGCCGACCGCCCTTCACCCTGGTCTGCGGTCTGCCGTCCGCCGTCTGCCGTCAAAACAGCGAAGTACCGCTGGTGCTTGCGCATGACGGTAATCCGGACATCCTGGGGCAGGTCGAGGTACTCCTTCTCAAACGAGCCGCGCACCGCCACCGGCTGCTCCACCAGGTGCACCACCTCGTCCAGCAGGCCCGGATCGTCGGAGATGACCCCGCCGACTTCCGCCGCCGCCCGCCGCGCCTGATCGAGAATCATCTGGCGGCGCTCGGCCGGGTCGAGCACGATGCCCGTCGCCCGCATGACCTTGCCATAGTCCTCGGCCTGGGCGATGGGCAGCTCCGGCGACCCCTGCGGCCGCAACCCCCGCGTCGCCGCGCCCGCCTGGAGGCCGGCGTACTCGAACGGGACGACGGCCCGCCCGTGCAGCGCGACCAGCCAGCGCACCGGCCGCGAGAAGGCCACGTTGGACTGGTTCCAGCGCATGGCCTTGCCGAAGGTCAGCCCGGCGATGAGCCGGGGCAGCGCCTCACTCAGCACCTCGCCCGCCGACCGGCCGGTCTCCGTCTTGACCACCGCCGCGTAGCGCTTGCCCTCGCGCTCCCGCACCGCCACCGCCTCCGGCGCGACGCCCTGGGCGCGGGCAAAGCCCGTCAGGGCCGGCGTCGGCTGGCCGTCCTTGAAGGCGACCTGGGCGGGCGGCCCAAAGACCTCGACCTCGCGGTCGGGCTGGCGGGCGGCCAGGCCCTTGACGCACACGGCGACCCGGCGCGGCGTACCCAGCACGTCGAGACCGGTGTAGTCCAGCCGCGCCTCGGTCAGCAGCTTGGGGAAGGCGGCCCGTAGCTGGTCCAGCGCCCCTTGCAAGTCCTGGGGGGGCAGCTCCTCGGTCCCAATCTCCAGCACAAAGTCGGCCGGCTCCGTCGGCGCGGCGCCGCCCTCGGCTGGCAGCCGCGCGGGCGGCGGCAAGAAGTCGCCCATCAACCGCAGCAGGGGATAGCCCTGCTCCTCGCGCTCCCTCAGGTACGCCTGGGCCACCTCGCGCGATAACTGGCGCATGCGGCCAAAGTAGCGCGTGCGGTCGGTCACGCCGATGGCGCCGCGCGCGTCCAGGATGTTGAACGTGTGCGACATGCGCAGGACGTAGTCGTGGGCCGGGAAGATCAGGTTGTGCTTGAGGCAGTGCTCGGCCTGCTGGGCGTAGACCTCGAACAGGCGCAGGTGCGTCTCCACGTCGGCCACGTCCAGGTAGTAGGTCGAGTGCTCGAACTCGGGGCGCAGGTTGACATCGCCCACCGAGATCATATCGTTCCAGCAGATGTCCTTGAAGTGGCGCGCGCCCTGGATCGCCATGGCGATGCGGTCGAGGCCGTAGGTAATCTCCACCGACACCGGGTCCAGGCGGGTGCCGCCGGCTTCCTGGAAGTAGGTAAACTGGGTAATCTCCAGCCCGTTGAGCCAGACCTCCCAGCCGAGGCCCCACGCGCCGAGGGCGGGCGACTCCCAGTTGTCCTCGACAAAGCGAATGTCGTGCTCCAGCGGGTCAATGCCGATGGCGCGCAGACTGTCCAGGTAGATCTGCTGCGGGTCGCCCGGATCCGGCTTGAGGATGACCTGGTACTGGTGGTGCATCTGCAAGCGGTTGGGGTTCTCGCCGTAGCGGGCATCGTCGGGCCGCACCGACGGCTCGACGTAGCCGACGCGCCAGGGTTCGGGGCCAAGCACGCGCAGCGACGTGGCCGGGTTACCGGTGCCCGCGCCGACCTGGACGTTGTACGGCTGCCAGATGAGCGCGCCCCGGCTGGCCCAGAACTCGTGCAGGCGGGCAATCATGTCTTGGAAGTTGAGGGGTTGGGTGGGTTGTGAGTGAGTCACACGGCTTGTCCTTGCGGGCAAAGAGTCGCTCTAGGCGAGCGCCTGTTGAGTAAGTACGAGTTGCGCGACGGGGAGGGCTGACACTTCCAGGCGCGTCAGGTCAACGTGTTGGGCCGCATCCTCGATTTCGATGCCAAAGACTGCTTAGTTAAAGGGTATCATGTCTAGAGGCCAAGCCAAAAACGCAGTGCTGCTTCGACCTCAGCCAGTTGGGCAGATGAAAGCTCACCTAACCTTCTCATCAATTAAGCCTCAGGGGTAGTCACCAAATTCTGAGCGTCAAATGCTCCAGGCTTCAGAAACCTGACCTTTATGTTTACTTCAAAGCGTGAGCCTCGTACGCTCGTCGTATGTGGCACCAACGTTACCAACGCCCTATCCTGGTCTTGGGCAGCTATGCTTATCACGAGGCAAGGGCGAACTTTCGCCACCATTCCCAGGTCGACCAACCAGACTTCGCCCCGATTAGGCGTACTCATCCTCTGCCTCTTGCTGGTCAAGCGCCAGGAAAACACTCTCGGCGTTAAGGACTAGCTCCTCATCAGTTAAGGGCGCAAAATCAAAGTCAGCAGTACGCCGGATGATCTCGGAAGCCAATTCCCACTTCTCTTTAGTAGAGAGAAGATCAAACGAGTCTAGTAATTCCCTAACTAAGGCGTTCATTTGTCACCCTATCGATGCCTGCAGGATTGACACCCCGCACCAGTTCCAGGAACTCCGGCGACTTCAGATGCCGCTCCAGCACCTGGGTCAGGTAGCGCAGCAGCAGCCGTTCCAGTTCGCGGTGGACATCCTCGCTCAGCACGAGCGAGCGCACCTGGGGATAGTCGCGCGTCTGGAGAAAGCGCAGCACTTTAAGGGCGTTGAGCGTCAGCGGCAGGGCGTCGCGCTGGCTCGTGCGACAGGCCGGGCAGAGAGCACCGCCCGCCGCCGCTGAGAAGTACTGGTCCACCGCGTCGAGGGGCTGGCCGCAGTTGGCGCAGGCGAACAAGGACGGCTGGAAGCCGACCAGGCTCAGCAGCCGCAGCTCGAAGAAGCGCGTCAGCAGCGCCAGGTGGCTCTCGCTCTGGGTCTCGCCCAGCGCCTCCAGCCCGCCGCGCAGCAGGAGGTAGACATCCTCCTGGGCATCCTCCTCCTCCAGGAACTTGTCCACCAACTCGGCCATGTAGCTGGCGTAGGTGAAGCGCAGCAGGTCGTCGTGGAGGGCGCGGAACAGGTTGACGGCCTGGGCCTGGGTAATCACGTCCATTGTTCGGCCCTTAGCGAGGAGCAGGTGGCTCTGGCTGAATAGCTCGATGTGGCCCGCCTTGCGGCTGGTCGTGCGCCGCACGCCCTTGGCGACCGCCCGCAGCTTGCCTCGGTCCGGCGTCAGCAGGGTCAGCACCCGGTCCGCCTCCCCAAAGTCCTGCCGCTTGAGCACAATCCCCTCGACCCGATAGAGTCGCTCCCGCGCCTGTCTCACGGTATCCACCTCTCGCCTGACTAACCCTTGTTCGAGCGTCGTCCGCCGCGTGCCAATAGAGAATTATACTCCGACTCGGAACAGGCGCAAAAAGGGCTTGACAAAGACGCTTTAGGTCTGTATAATACGCATACTGTACAATACAGGCATGAACTAACAGCCCTGGGAGACATGTATGTCCCACCCCCTCCACATTCTCGCGTTCTCAGGCAGCCTGCGGCAGGCTTCCTTTAATACAGCGCTCTTGCGCGAGGCAGCAGCGTTGCTGCCCGACGGCGTCACGCTGGAAATCTTCGACCTCTCGCCCATCCCCCTCTACAACGGCGACCTGGAGGCGGCGGGTGTGCCCGGGGCAGTGCGCGAGTTCAAGGCCAAGATTGCCCAGGCCGACGCCCTGCTCGTCGCCTGTCCGGAGTACAACTACTCCGTCACGGGCGTGCTCAAGAACGCCATTGACTGGGCCTCGCGCCCGGTCAAGGACTCGCCCCTCCAGGGCAAGCCCCTGGCGATGCTGGGAGCGGGCGGTCAGTCCGGCACGATGCGCGCCCAGTTCCACCTGCGCCAGATTCTCGTCCACAGCAATGTTCTGGTCCTCAACAAGCCCGAAGTCTACATCCAGCGCGCCTACGAGAAGTTCGACGCCCAGGGGCGGCTCAAGGACGAGGCGACGCGCGAGCACGTTCGCGCGCTGGTCGCCGCCCTTGTCGCCTGGACGCGTCGGCTGTCGCCGGAGCGCGCGCTGGAACTGGCGTGAGGCGAGGCGAGCGAAGATGAACTCCTCCACCCACGTCCCGACACTCTTGGTCCTGGTGGCTCACCCCGACGACGAAGTGATGATGGGCGGCACCCTGGCGAAGTACGCCGCTGCGGGGGTCCGCGTGGTCCTGGTCTGCGCGACACGAGGTGAGGTCGGCGAGATCAGCGACGCGAACCTGGCGACCGCCGACACCCTGGGCCAGGTGCGTGAAGGTGAAGTTCGCGCCTCAGCCGCCGCGCTCGGCATCTCCGACGTTCGTTTCCTCGGCTTCCACGACTCGGGTATGGCCGGCACCCCGGCCAACGCTGACCCCCGTTCATTCAACCAGGCCTCCGCCGACGAGGCGGTGGGCCGCCTCGTGGCCCTGCTGCGCGACGTTCAGCCCGACGTGGTCATCACCCACGACCCGACCGGCGGCTACGGCCACCCCGACCACCTGGCCTGCCATCGCCACATGACCCAGGCCCTCGAGGTGGTGGGCGACCCGGCGCAGTTCCCCGATGCAGGCTCCCCCTGGACCGTGGGCCGCCTGTACTGGATGGTCATGGCGCGCTCGTGGTTCCTCACCATGCAGGAGCAGATGGCCGCGCTGGGTGAAGGACCCGCCTTTGAGGGCATGGATGTCAGCCGCTTCGGCTACACCGATGACCAGATCACCACCGTGATTGACGTGTCGGCCTATCTCGACGCCAAGAACCGGGCCTTCGAGGCCCACAAGACCCAGTTTGGCGGCGACAATGCTTTCCGCCGCGTGCCCGAGGATGTCGTTCGCCGCCTGATGAGCCGGGAGCACTTCGTCCTGGCGCGGCCGGCCCCACCGCCGGGCGCGCCCTGTAGCGCCGACCTCTTCGCCTGAGGCGGCCAACCTCTGTGTTTATCCATACCTGGTCCAGATACCATCAGGAGACCCACCCATGACCACAACCATGAATGCCCCTGTCCGTCGTGCCGCCCGTGTTGACCAAAGCAAGGTCTGGCGCGTGGGCGGCTTGGCAATTCTCGCCTCGGCCGTCGCCAACGCCGTCGTCTACTTCATCGCCAACGCGATCTTCCGCTTCCCGCCGGAGTTCCCGCCCCTGGCGAACGTCGTGCCCCCCGTCCTGTTCACCGTGATGTTCACCCTCGTCGCCGTCGTCGTCTTCGCCGTCGTCGTGCGGCGGTCCAGCCAGCCGATTCGGCTCTACCGCATCATCGCCGTGGTCGCTCTGGTCCTCAGCCTCATCCCCGACCTGACCCTGCCCGGCAACCCTATGTTCCCCGGCGTGACGCCCACCGCCCTCGGCACCCTCGTCGTGATGCACCTGGTCGCGGCGGCCATCACCGTCTACCTGCTGACCACCCAGACCCTCGAAGCCTAAGAGTTTTAGACAGAATTAACAGAATTGTCGGAACTTTCTGATAATTATGTTAATTCTGTCTAAATCCTGCTTTCGTAGCCCTACAGGAAAGATTTGCCCTGAGTGGCGCGTCTAGTTTGGTAGTCTTTGCCGTCCGCTGAGAGCCTGATTCCATTGGAGCCGCGCATGTTTGCACGCTTGCAGAACCGCCAGGCCGGCCTGGCCTTTATTTTTGTGACCCTGTTCCTGGACGTGCTGGGCCTGGGCATCATCATCCCCATCCTGCCGCAACTCGTCACCCAGTTTGTCGGCGGCGACGTCAGCGTGGCCTCCAGCTACTTTGGCTGGCTCATCTCGCTCTACGCGCTGATGCAGTTCCTGTTCGCGCCCTTCTTCGGCAGCCTGAGCGACCGCTTTGGCCGCCGGCCCGTCATCCTCGCCGCGCTGTTCGGCTCGGGGATAGACCAGTTGGTGCTGGCCTTCGCGCCCAGCCTGCCCTGGCTCTTCCTCGGCCGCATCGTCGCCGGCATCACCGGCGCCAGCATCATCCCGGCCAACGCTTACATCGCCGACGTGACCCCGCCGGAGAAGCGCGCGCAGAGCTTCGGCCTGGTCGGCGCGGCGTTCGGCCTCGGCTTCATCGTCGGCCCGGCCCTGGGCGGCATCCTGGGCAGCTTCGGCCCACGCGTGCCGTTCTTTGTCGCCGCCGCCATCACCCTGCTCAACTGGCTGTATGGCTTCTTCGTCCTGCCCGAGTCGCTGCAACCCGAATACCGCCGCCCGGTCTCGTTGTCGCGCGCCAACCCGCTCGCCTCGGTCACGAACCTGACCCGCTATCCGGTCGTCTTCGGCCTGACCGGCACGATTATCGCCCTCAGCCTGGCCCAGCAGGCCCTCCAGAGCACCTGGGTGCTCTACACCAGCTACCGCTACGCCTGGACCTCGCTCCAGAACGGGCTATCGCTGGCCCTGGTGGGCATCGTCGCCGCCGTCGTCCAGGGCGGTCTCATCCGCACCCTCATCCCTCGCCTGGGCGAGCGCCGCGCCGTCATGCTCGGCCTGGGCATCGCCATCATCACCTACCTGCTCTATGGCCTGGCCTCCCAGGGCTGGATGATGTACGCCATCATCTTCATTGGCGGTCTGGGCGCCATCTCCGTCCCGGCCACCCAGGGCCTGATGTCGCGGCAGGTGGGGCCGAGCGAGCAGGGGTCGCTCCAGGGGTCGCTGACCAGCCTTATCAGCCTGTGTGGCATCGTCGGACCGCTGGTCTCGACGTGGCTGTTCGGCCACTTCACCGGCCCCCACGCCATCCTCGAAGTGCCCGGCATCGCCTTCTTCCTGGGCGCGGCCCTCAACGTGGTCGCCCTGCTCCTGGCCGTGCGCTCGTTCGCCCGCCTGCGTGACGTCGAGCCGGTCATCACCCCGGCCAGCCGCTAAGCCAAGTGGCAGACCTGACAGGTTTTGAAAACCTGTCAGGTCTCTCCGAGGAGAGAAGCTCATCCATGTCCACCACCATCACCGCGCCCACCCCGACCGCCACCGTACAGGCCGCTTTTGCCAACCTCCAGGGCCACCAGTACGCCAACCTGACGACGTTCCGCAAGACCGGCGTCCCGGTCACCACGCCGGTCTGGTTCGCCGTCCAGGACGGCAAGGTCTACATCACGACCCAGGCGGGCGCGGGCAAGCTCAAGCGCATCCGCAACAACCCCCGAATCGAGATTGGCCCCTCGGATGCCCGTGGGGCCTCGCGCGGGCCGACCGTCGAAGGCCAGGCCCGCGCCTTGCCCCCCGCCGAGCACGACCTGGCCGACCGCTGCCTCAGCCGCAAGTACGGCCTGGTCTACAAGCTGTTCATGCTGGCCGGCCGCCTGCGCCGCGCCGAGCGCGCCTTCATCGAGATCACCCGGTAGACCCTATCCTGCTGGAGGCAGGGCCCACGGCTGAGATAGGCAAAAAGTTAGACCCTAAAGGTCTTGAAGACCTTTAGGGTCTAAGCTCTGTCAGGGTCTAGCGCTGCGGGTTAGACGCCCGTGCGGTTGCCGGTCAGCGCCCGCAAAATCATGACCAGAATCACACCGCCGATGAAGGCGACCAGGACGTCGCCAATGATGTTCGTGCCGCCGATGCCCAGCATGCCCAGCACGAAGCCGCCCAGCAGACCCCCCAGGATGCCCACCACGATGTCGCCCAGCGGCCCGTAGCCGCTGCCCTTCATCACCTGGCCCGTCAGCCAGCCCGCGATCAAGCCAACGATGATCCAAATCAAAAAGTTCATCCTCGTAACTCCCTTCTGTACCGTATGATAGGTGTTGCCTCTGTTGCGCTCCGCTCCCGAGGGAGCGTTGCTGATCTAAAAGCATACGGCGTGCCAGAGGATACTCCCAGGGCTAGATTGCCCGGCGGGATAAACTGGAGTAAGATGAGGAGCGAGAGGAGGACGTGAATGACGCACTACATCTGTGTGACGTGTGGGACCCAGTTCGCCGCGACGGAGCAGCCGCCCGCCGCCTGCCCCATCTGCGACGACGAGCGGCAGTACATTGGCTGGGGCGGCCAGCAGTGGACGACGTTGGAGGCCCTGCGCCAGACGCACAAGACGGTGGTTCGGCCGGAGGGGCCGGGGCTGGTGGGCATCGGCACGGAGCCGGGCTTCGCCATCGCCCAGCGCGCCCTGCTCGTGCCGACCGAGGGCGGCAACGTCCTCTGGGACTGCATCACCCTCATTGACGACGACGCCGTCGCGGCCGTCAGGGCGCGGGGCGGGCTGCGCGCCATCGCCGTCTCCCACCCCCACTACTTCTCGTCCATGGTCGAGTGGAGCCGGGCGTTGGGCGACGTGCCCATCTACCTCCATGCCGCCCTCCAGCCCCATGTCATGCGGCCTGACCCGGCGATTCACTACTGGGAGGGGGAAACGCTGCGCCTGGGGGAGGGACTGACCCTCATCAACGCGGGGGTCCACTTCGACGGCGGGACGGTGCTGCACTGGGCGGGCGGGGCGGAAGGCCGGGGCGCGCTGCTGGCGGGTGATATCTTCCAGGTGGTCCAGGATCGCCGCTGGGTGAGCTTTATGTACAGTTACCCCAACCTCATCCCGGAGCGGCCGGCGATCATCCGCGAAGCCCTGCGCCGCGTGGAACCCTACGCCTTTGACCAACTGTACGGGGCGTGGTGGGACCGCAAGATTATGAGCGACGCCAAGGGCGCCGTCTGGCGCTCGGCCGACCGCTACTTGGCCCGCATCGAGAGCTAATAGTGCTTCTCCCCCCACCCAGGGGGAGCCACAGGGGGGGTTACGCCTTGCCCGCGCTCCCAAACAGGGTTATCTTCTCCTCGACCACGGCCTGCATGGCCTGCCGCGCCGGGGCGAACAGACCGGGCACGTCGTACTGGGCGTGGACGCGGGGCAGGCTGTCGGCCAGCGCGGTGAACAGGGCGACGCGTATCTCGGTGTTGACGTTGAACTTGCGCACGCCGCCCTGGATCGAGCGCTGAATCGCGGCGTCGGGCAGCCCAGACGCGCCGTGGAGCACCAGGGGAACAGGCACGCGGCAGTGGATGTCATCCAGGCGGGCCGCGTCCAGCTTCGGCTCGCCCCGATAGAAGCCGTGCACGTTGCCGACGGCCACGGCGAGCGCGTCCACTGCCGTCGCCTGGGCAAACTCCTCCGCCTGCTGCGGACTGGTCAGGCCGACCGCTTCCCGCTCGGCCGCCCGGTCCTCCTCGCCCACGATGCTGCCCAGTTCGGCCTCGACGGTCACGCCGTGGGGCCGGGCCAGGGCGACGGCCTGGCGGGTGAGGGCGATGTTATCGGCCAGGGGCAGCGCCGAGCCGTCAATCATCACCGAGGTGAAGCCCTGCTCGACACACCAGCGAATCTCGTCCAGCGTCGTGCTGTGGTCCAGGTGGACGGCGACGGGTACAGGCGAGCGGCGCGCCTCGGCCAGGACGAGCGCGGTCAGCGCCTCGCGGCCGGCGTATTTCAGGGCGCTGCTGCCGACCTGGACGATGACCGGGGCGCGCTGCGCTTCCACTGCCGCCAGGATGGCGCGGGTAATCTCGAGGTTGTACGTGTTGAACGCGCCCACGGCGTAGCCCTCGCGCTGGGCCGCCGTCAACAACTCCGCCATTGGGACAAGCATCGTGACCTCCAGGGTCCATAATCCACTAAACAATCAACGGAGGCGGTATGACAGTCAAGCAGGGGTGGCAGGGGAGAGTGTTTGAGGATTTCGAGGTGGGAGATGTGTATCCGCACCCGCTGGGGCGGACGGTCACCCAGGCCGACAACATCACCTTCACCCTGATGACGCTCAACCCCAACCCCATCCACTTCGACGCCCACTACTCGGCGCAGACCGAGTGGGGCAAGCCGCTCGTGGACTCGACGTTCACCCTGGCCCTGGTAACTGGCCTGTCGGTGTCCGACGTGTCGCAGAACGCCGTCAACCTGGGGTGGGATGAGGTGAAGTTACCCGCGCCTGTCTTCGAGGGCGATACGATCTACGCCCAGAGCGAGGTGCTGGAGAAGCGCGAGTCGCGCTCGCGGCCGCACCAGGGCATCGTCAAGCTGCGCACCATCGGCTACAACCAGGATGGGGTGGTCGTCATCTCGTTCACCCGCACCATCCTGGTCTACAAACAGGGTCACGCGCCGCTCATGCAGCGGCCGCAGCCCAAGACGTAGGCCTGGCCCTAGCTTTCCGACAGCACAATCACCACGTCGCCGGGCTGGAAGGTCACGGGGACGGATTTGTCCGGGTTGACGACGACGCCATAGCCGCGCTCGCGGTCGGCGCTATGGGCGTGCAGCCGATAGCCGAGGGCGACCTGCCCCCGCCGCTTCGCCGCTTCGACCACAGTATAGAACGAGACGGGCACGCCCGGCTTGATGTAGTCGGTGACGGGGCGCAGGAAAATCTCCGAGCCGCGCGGGTCGAGCAGGTCATCAAAGACCTGGTTGAGGGCCTTGTTCTCCGCAATCTGGGCCAGCATGAGGCTGATCAGCCGCTCGCTGACGATGAAGTCGTCGGCGCGGGTGCTCTCGGCCAGGTTGCGGTTGCGGACATCCATCATCTCGCTGGTAATCGAGAACTTATGTCCCTCCTGCTCGGCGATGCGGCGCAGGTGAAGCAGCGTCAGCAGGGTCAGGCCGTCGGCCCGCTGGTGGTCCAGGGTGTCTGAGTAGCACAGGATGATGACGTGGTTGAACGCGGCGACGTGGAGGTCGTCCAGCACGGCGCGGCTGGTCGTGTCCGCTGCCAGATAGCGCACCTCCAGGTTGTTGACCGCGCCACTCAGAGTCCTGAGTTCCTCCTCGACCGCGTCGTGCTCGGCCACGACCGTAACGCCTGAGCCGGGCGCGACGTAGGCGTCCAGCTGACGGATGATGGTCGCCGCGCGCCAGTTCCAGCCCAGGATGAGGATCCGCTCCGCCAGGGCCACGGCGGGCGCGCTGGTCTCAATAGCGTCGGGCTGGAGCGGTACGCCACTCGCCCCCTGGGGGCGGACGCGCACGGTGTCGTCGTCCTCAGAGACGGCGATGACCTGGTCGCCGTCCCCTATGACCGTGTCCATGGGTGGGTTCAACCGCACCTGCCCGTCCTTGGTAAAGACCCCCATCACCGCCGAGTCCTCGTAGGCCAATAGGGCCTCGCCAAACGTCTTGCCCACCAGGGTCGGCTCGGCCTGGAAGTAGATTTCGTCGCCGGCGAAGTCCAGCAACTCGGTGTAGACCAGGGACAGGCCCACCTGACGGCACGTCTGGGCGATGATGCGGGCGATGATGTCGCCGCTCAGCACCAGTTCGACTTCCGCCCCGCCGACCAGCCGCGCGATTTCGATATTCTTCTCTTCCCGCAGCATGGTGACAATGTGATAGGGCTGGGGCCGCCGATGGCGGGCGTTGATTAGCGCCAGGATGGTCTTGATGGTGCTGGAGTCGGGCGCCTCCTGTTCATCATCCGGCAAGATGATAATGGACTTGGACGCCTGGGGCAGGACGAGGTCAAGGTCGGCCAGTTCGGTGGGGCTGCCGCGACGGTAGACGACGCGCGTGCGGCCCGTGTGAGGGACGCGCTGGCGGAGGGCCTCCTCCATCTCGACCTTGTCGTGGTCGCCCAAGATGGCAATGGCGGCGTGGCGCTGGTTGGCGTTGGCGGTGACCAACTCCGCGATGAGGGGGAAGACCTGCTCCGACCAGCCCAAGATGACGGTGTGGCCGTGCTCCACGATCTGCGAGCGGCCCCGGCGCAGCGTCTCGATGCGGTTCTGGATCGTCGCGCTGAGCAGACCGATGAGGATGCTGACCATCGCCAGGCTGAACAGCGTCACGCCGAGCATCACCACCAGGAACTGCCAGGGGCTGTCCAGGTTGCCCGGCGGGTTGGGGGTGAGGGCCTGGAAAATGACGCTCCAGATCACCTCAAGCGGTCCCAGGTCATCGGCCGTGCCGCCACTCAGCAGGTCAATGACGACGGCGAGGACGATGAGGGCCAGGGTGGCGAGCGCCAGCCAGGCGATCAGGGCGGCCGGGCCGTGGGAGAGTGTGTTGTCGAAGGCATAGCGCAGGCGGCGGCGCCACCCGGGTTTGGTATACATTCCCCTCTTCCCCCTTGGTCTATAGCGAGTACTCAATCTCCTTGGCGGTGATAAATTCGAGTAGGGCCGGCGTCCCCGCCTGGGTCTGCTCGATGCCGCGCTGGATGGCCGGTATAATCTGATCTGGCGTGGTAACTCGTTCGCCGTAGCCGCCCAGGGCGCGCGCGAAGTCGGCATAGTGGCCGGAGATGTCGGTGCTGCGGTAACGCTCGGTGGACACGGGCATGATGGGCAGCTCAATCGCCATCGAGAAGTTGTTGAACAGGATGGACAGGATGGGGATGCGCTCGCGCACCGCCGTCTCAAAGTCCATGCCGGTGAAGCCAATGGCCGCATCGCCCCAAACGTTGATGCACAGCCGGTCCGGGCAGGCTAGCTTCGCGCCCATCGCCAAGCCCAGCCCATAGCCCAGTTGCGTCGTCTTGCCCCAGCCGATGTAGGACAGCGGCGTGACGCTCTCCCAGAAGGGTGAGAGTTGGTCGCGTGGGCTGCCCGCGTCGTGGGTGATAATCGTATTGGCGACATCCACCGTGTGCAGCAGATCCCAGATGACGCGGTAGGGCGACAGGGGTGTGGCGTCGCTGGTGAGTTTGGGCCGCCACTGGGCCAGCCACTGGGCTTTGAGCGTCTGAATCGTCTGCGCTATCCCGTCCGCGCGCCCTCGACCCCGACTCCCCTGCGCGAGGCGCCCCTGGATGGCCTGGCTAAGGGCCTCTAACGTCAGCCTCGCGTCGCCCACCAGGGCGTGCCGCGCGGCCAAGTCCTTGTTGATGTCGGCTGGGTCCAGGGTGGCATGGATAATCGTCTTGCCCGTGGGCATGGGCGTGCCAAAGCCTGTGGTGGTAAAACTACAGCCGATACCGAAGATGACATCGGCGTCCTGGAGGAAATGGCGCACCGGGGCCGGGATGGCCCGGCCGCCCGCACCCAGGGCCAGGGGATGAGTCTCCGGGAAGGCGCTCTTACCCTCCAGGCTCGTCATCACCGGCGCTTCCAGCCGTTCCGCCAGTTCGCGCAGGGCGTCCCATGCCTGGGCGTAGTGGACGCCCTGGCCGGCGTAGATGACCGGGCGCTCGGCGCTCAGTAGCACGTCCGCCACCGCCTGGACCGCCTCGGGGTCCGGCCCAAACCGCCACCGCCGGCTGGGTTGATAGTCCAGCGGCGCGGGAATGTCTTCGCGGAAGAGGTCGGTCGGAATTTCGAGTAGCGCGGGGCGCGGCCGACCGTTGCGAGCCTGGGTAAAGGCGCGGCGCAGCGCCGCCGGGACTGCCTGGGCCACGACGACCTGTTCACACGACTTGGTCACATGCTGAAAGTTCAGGAACGAGTTGAAGTTGGGCGGTACGGGGGCTAGGGCGCGGGGATAGCCGGCCGGCAGGACGACGAGGGGGACCGACTCACTATAAGCCTGGGCCACGCCGCCAAAGGCGTTCTCCGACCCCGGCCCGTGCTGCATGCAGAAGACGCCGAGCCGTTCCCCCGACGTGAGACGGCTAAACGCATCGGCCATGTGCAGGCCGGTGCGCTCTTGACGGATGATAATGGGACGGATGCCCACTTTCGCCGCCGCCTCGATGATGGGATTGACGGGATAGGCGAACAGGTACTCCACCCCTTCGGCCTTCAGTACGTGGGCGACGACATCGGCGACTTGCATTGACGCCCTCCTTGAGGCGATAGTGACGGGAGGCGGGATTGACGGAATAGCCCGTCTCGACTAGGCTTAAAGGGAATTCTACCGCGAGGCGCCATGCAACTGTACATCATTCGTCATGCCCAGTCAACCAACAACGCCCTGCCCGACGAGCGTTACCGCGTCTGCGACCCGCCGCTGACCCCGCTCGGCTGGCGGCAGGCGGAGATCCTGGCCCAGCACCTGGCGACGCAGGCCGACCTGGAGCCGCGCCGCGCCGGCCAGGCCCCCGGCTACCCCATTCAACGGCTCTACTGTAGCGCCATGCTGCGCGCCCTCCAGACGGCGCGGCCCATCGCCGCCGCGCTGGGCCTGACGCCGGTCGTCTGGACGGACATCCACGAATGCGGCGGGGTCTACCTGGACGAACCGAACGGCGGTCGCACCGGCCAGCCGGGTTTGGGACGCTCGGCCATCCTGGCCGACTTCCCCGGCTACGAGGTGCCCGCGACGCTGGCCGACGCGGGCTGGTACAGTGGTGGCTTTGAGGAGGCCGAGGCCCGCCTGGTCCGTGCCCAGCGCGTCGCCGACGACCTCTACCGCCAGCGCGAGAGCGACGAAGTGATCGCCCTGATCTCCCACGGCGACTTCATCAAGACACTGCTGCGCGTCCTGTTCCAGCAGCCCCCCGACATCGCCAGCGCCTCTTACCACTACAATACCGCCGTCTCGCGCCTCGACCTCCGCGCCGACGGCTACCTGGACGTCCACTACCTGAACCGGGTGGAGCACCTGCCACCCAGTCTGGTCTCCTGAAAGGCCCCCAGCATGCCCGACCCTGACGTCTTCGCGTTCCGCGACCCGGCCCGCCCCCTGGCCGAGCGTGTCCAGGACCTCCTCGCACGGCTGACCCTAGACGAGAAAATCGCCCAGCTTAACCACGCCGCGCCCGCCATCCCGCGCCTGGACATCCCGGCCTACAACTACTGGAACGAGGCGCTGCACGGTGTGGCCCGCAACGGCCGCGCGACCGTCTTTCCGCAGGCCATCGGCATGGCGGCCAGTTGGGACCCGGACTTGATCCAGCGCGTCGCGTCGGCCATTGGCGACGAGGGCCGCGCCAAGGACAAGGGGC
>CAZFUK010000046.1:0-16180 GCA_964522005.1 uncultured Anaerolineales bacterium
CATCACCTTCAGCCTGACGCCGACGCCGCCTCCGACCCGCACGCCCACCGCCACCGCCACGGTTACCGTGACCTTCACGCCCACCCCGACGGGCGCCCTCCCCCCTACTGGCACCGCCACCCTGACGCCCACGCGGACCCGCACCGCGACGCCTTCGGCCACCCCTAGCCTCACCGCCACCGCGACGGCCACCGCCACCGCGACGTCAACATCCACCTCAACCAGCACCGCCACCGCGACAGTCACCGCCACCTCAACCAGCACCGCCACTGCGACGGCCACCCTGACTGGCACCGCCACGGCCACCGATACCGCTATCCCGACCAGGACTCGCACGAACACACCGACTGTCACCACCACGGCGACCTACACGGCAACCGCTACAGCGACCTATACCGCGACCTATACCGCGACTTATACCGCGACCAGCACCGCCACGGCCACCGCCACGGCGCTCCCGACCCTGACACCCACGGCCAGCGCCACAGGCACCTTGCGGCCTACCGTCACGGCCACCACGACCCAGGCGGCTACCCTAACCGCCACCCCAACCCCCACCGCCACGCCCACCACCACGACGCCCACGCCCACCGTGACCGCCACGGCTACCCTGGAGCCGGACGCGGGCAACGACTGCCAGTCGGCGTCGCCCCTGGCGGACGGCGCGACCGTGCGGGAGACGATTCGGGCGCTGGACGACGCCGACTACTTCCGCTTCACCGTGCCCCAGTCGTACACCGAGGTTCGCCTGCGCGTGACCGAGACGAACCCGGTCAGCGGCACGCTGCGGCTGGACGTGGCGGCCGGGCGCGTCTGCGGGGTCATCGGCGAGGTGGGCCATATCGGGGAGGTGGGCCACATCGGCGCGGCCAACAACCTGGGCCAGGGCGTCTATCAACTCACCTTTAACGTCAACTCCCAGACCGGCGACTACTTTGTCAAGGTCAGCCTGCGCGACCGGGCGGCGGCGCTGCCCCTGCCGTACACCGTCAGCCTGACCCTCGTGCCCGAGGACCCGCAGGCCGTGCGGACCCTGTTCCTCACCGACCGCTCGCGCCTGCCCGGCCTGTTCAGCCCTGAACCCTCACCTGACGTCATGGCCGCCTGGCGGCAGACCCTCAACGCGCTCAAAGCGCATCCCGCTGTGCGCGGCGTCGAGGTAGACCTGTCGGACATTGTCAACGAGGACCAGGCGGTCCAGGACGCCTACGAGGCGCGTACCGCGCCGCACGTGCCGGCCGACCTGCCGGCCCTCGCCAACAACCTGGCCGACGCTCTGACCAACACCATCTGGACCCGCCTGCACACCCGCTATCCCAACCTGCACTATGTCGTCATCCTGGGCGATGACCGCGTAGTGCCGTTCCGCCGCGTGCGGCTGCGGTCGGGGGCAGGTGAGGGGACCGACTGGCAAGACGAGAGCAAGTACCGCGACCAGGTGCGCATGCTGGGCTGGACGGGTGCGGCCCTCCTGCAGGAGTACACCCTGACCGACGACGTGTACGGCGCGCCGCCCCGGCCGCCGACCGTCACGGGCGCGCGCCCGCAGGAGCCGGTCTACGCGCCTGAACTCGCCGTCGGCCGCCTGATCGAGCGGCCCGAGCATATGACCGCCGTGATGCAAGCCTTCCTCGACGCCAATGGCGTGCTGAGCGCGGCCGAGACGCTGACGGCCGGCTACGACTTCATGACGGACAGCAGTTCGGCAGCGGATGACCTGTTCCGCGGCCGCGGCATCGGCGCGGCCCACCGTGTCGCCTGGGACCCAGCCGACTGGCCCGCCACGTGGAAGAGCCAGTTGCTCAATGCCCGCCGCGACCTGGTGATGCTGTCCGTGCACGCCACCCACTACTCGCACGGGACGCCGCGCCAGGAGGAGATGCTGGCGCAGGACGTGCAGCAGGCGAGCGCCAACACGCTGCGCGGTCGGCTCGTCTACATGGTCGCCTGCCACGCCGGGCTGAGTGTTCCCCTCGACGCCCAGTCCAACACCCTGGACCTGCCCGAAGCCTGGGCCAGCCAGGGCGCCATGTTCATCGGCAGCACCGGCTGGGCGTATGGCGGTGTCAAGACGCTGGAGTATCTTGAGAAGCTGATGGTGGACTTCACCGACCTCCTGACGGCGGGCGACGGCGCGGCCGTGGGCGACGCGCTGGTCACGGCCAAGGTGGCCTATATCAGCGCCAACAGCATGTCGCCGCGCCACGCCAAGACCGTCCTGGAGACCACGCTCTACGGCCTGCCGATGTACCGCGTCCAGTTGCTCCACTCGGCCGACCAGCAGGCCGCCCCGGCCCGCAAAGACGCCGGCCGCTCGGACGCGGCGACGGCGCAAACGTCGTCGCCGCTGACCCCCGTCTCCCAGGCGTTCCAGACGCGCACGACGTTCTTCTTCCAGGATAGCGACTACGTCCGCGTGGACACGCTGGACGGCGCGGGCAGCTACTACACCTATCGGGGCCAACTGCCGCTCAGCGACGCGGGCGAGCCGGTCGAACCCAAGGCGCTCGTCTCGCGCGGCAGCATCACCATCGGCAGCGAGGTCCTCCAGCCGCGCGGCGTCCTGTTTCGGGGGGGCGTCTACCGCCAGATTCCGAACTTCACGCCGCTCATCGGCCAGAGTGGCGTGCTCGGCGGCCTGCCCCAGGCGTCACCCAGCCCGCCGTCCGGCGCTGTAGCGCCCGCGCTGCCCGTTCTGCTGCGCGTCATCGAGCCGGCCGCGCAGACGCGGGGCGTCCTGCCCTCCAACCTGCTCCTGTTCGCCGGTCAGTACGACCCGCAGACGCGCAGCCAGTTCCTGTTCCGCGAGCTGACGGTGGACGAGTACTACTCGTCGTCGAGCGACCGCGAGCCGCCGACAGTCCAGTCGGTGGAGGCGACGCTGAGCCGGGGGCAGGTCAACCTCAGCGTCCAGGCGGTGGACGGCGCGACGGCGGATGGCGTGGCGCGGGTCGTGGCGACGTACACCGAGCGGACCGGCGAGTGGCGGTCGGTGGAGTTGACGGGGGCACAGGGGGTGTGGCAGGGCTTTATCCCGGCCGGGGCGAGCTACGTCGTGCAGGCGGTGGACGCGGCGGGCAACGTCACAGCGCCCGCGCCGGCCGTCGCGCCGCGCGGCGCGACACTCTTCCTGCCGCACATCAGCCGGGGGTGGACCGGACGTTAGGCGGCGTCGGGCACGTAGAGGCGCGGGCGAGTCTCCAACGCCTCCATGTCGGTCGTCTGGTAGACGTAGTGGCTGTCGGGGAAGTTGGAGGCGGCCGCGACCGCGCCGTCGCGGTCCATGGCGACGATGTTCATCGAGCCGGCGCGCTGGTCCAGGTTGTCGGGCAGGGCGTTGATCTCGCGTAGCCCGCCGCGCAGCGCGTCGTCCAGGCCGTGGCCCTCACGGAGCGAGCGGACGACGTTGTAGGCCAGGGCGACGCGGATGGCTAACTCGCCGCGCCCCGTGCAGGCCGCCGCGCCGTAGCGGTCGTCGGCATAGTTGCCCGCGCCAATGATGGGCGAGTCGCCCAGGCGGCCGGGCCACTTGAAGCCCCAGCCGCTGGTCGAGACCGCGCAGGCGATATGGCCGTGGCGGTCACGGGCGATGACATTGGTCGTGCCGAAAATCTCGTGGTGGAGCAGCGTCGTCCACTCGCGCACGACGCCGGCATAGCGTTCGCCGCGCCGGTCATAGATCGTCATGTCCTCAAGGCGCGGCGCGGTGACCGTCTGCCGCCAGTAGTCCTCGACCTCGGGCGTCAGGAGCGGCGCCGGCGCGAAGCCGTGGAGGCGGGCGAACAGGGCGGCCCCCTCGCCGACGAGCATGACGTGGGGCGTCAACTCCATGACCTTGCGGGCCACGTCAATGGGGTGGGGATAGCCCTTGAGCGCGCCCACCGCGCCCGTCGTCAGGGTGTGGCCGTCCATCACGCTGGCGTCCAGTTCGACCTCGCCCAGGATGTTGGGCAGCCCACCCGTGCCCACGCCCCGGTCGCTCAGGTCGTCCTCGACCTCGCGCACGGCGGCGACCGCCGCATCCAGGGCGCTGCCGCCCGCGCGCAGAACCGCGACCGCGGCGGGCAGGCCCACCGCCGCGTTGAAGCTGCCAACCACAATACCCCGCTCGCTCATGCCCCTGCCTCCGTGTCGTCCAGGTCCCCGAAGCGTTCCCGATACCGCGCTAGCCGCGCTTCCAACTCCGCCGCCCGCCGCTGGGCCGCCTCCGCCTGCTCGTCTGTCGTCGGCAGGAGCGTCCCATCGGGCTGGGCGAAGCGCAGCCAGGTCGCCTCCAGGCTCTTGTACGTTCCCGTCCAGCGCGTCAATCGCAAGCCCAGGGTGTCGCTGCTCAGGCGCCCCGTGTCATCCGGGGCTAATGGAGCGTACTGGCGGTTGCTCAGCTTGAAGCCCGCCAACTCGGCCGAGAACGGGTCGTACCAGTAGTACTCGGGCACCCGCATGCGATCCTGGTAGACGCGCATCTTGCGCCCCTGGTCTTCCTCAGCTGTACTCTCCGACAGCAGCTCAATCACGACGTCCGGCCCCTTGCCCTCTTCCCAGATCACCCAACTCTTGCGCTCGCCGCGCGGCACGTCCAGGACGACAAAGAAGTCGGGGCCGCGAAAGTCACGGTTGCGTACTTGTTGCAGGCTGAAGTAGACAAACATGTTGCCGCCGATGAACACGTCTCGGTCGCTCCAGTGGCTTCTGAGGGTGTCCATCAGCAGTTGCATCTGCAGGACATGCCGTTCGCTCTCCATAGGCACTCCGTCGCTGTAGGGAAGTTCGTCCTGGGTGGGGGGCAACGCGACGTCATACTCGACCGCCTCTGGTTCAATCACCTGGGTCGCTGCCATACGCTCTCCTACTCCAAACCTACTTGTTCTGTCCCGTCATGACCTGTCGAAACTGACGGACCCGCGCCGGGTCGGTGACGACTCGGGTGAACTCGGGCGGGCGGAGTTCGCCGCCCATGAACACGCGGTCGTGGCGGTAGGTCATCGGACTGTCAACAGGGCGCGGAGCGACGATGTGGACCTCGCGCACCCCGCTCTGCGCCACGACCTTGCGCATCACCCGCTCCGAGCCAGCCCCCGCCAGGATGGTGAGCCGCCCGCCCGCCACGCGCACCAACTCCGTGATGAGGTCCAGCCCCTCCAGGACCGTCGGCTCCTGGCCGGTGGTGAGGATGCGGTCCACGCCGATCTGAATCAGCGCTTCGAGCGCCTCGAAGGGGTCACGCGCCACGTCGAAGGCGCGGTGGAAGGTGACGCTGAGGGGCCGCGCCCGCTCGACCAGGCGGCGGGTGCGCTCGACATCCACGCGCCCATCGGGCAGCAGCAGGCCGAACACGACGCCGTCAGCGCCGTGAGCCTTGGCGACCTCAATGTCCTGCTCCATGCTCTCAAACTCCAGGTCGGAGTAGCAGAAGTCGCCGCCGCGCGGCCGAATCATGACCTGCAAGCCCAACTGGAGGACGCGCCGCGCCACGGCAATGGTCCCGGCGCTCGGCGTCGTCCCGCCTTCCATCAGGTTGTCACACAGCTCGACGCGGTCGGCGCCACCCGCCTGCGCGCCCAGCGCCGACTCGACCGAGTCGACACACACTTCGATGCGGATGTTGGAGGGGGTAGACGGCATGTGAAAGGTCCTTCCTACAGCGTGTTGCGTAATCCGTATTCCGTATTGCGTGTTGCGTATTCCGTATTCCCTAATCCCTGGCCCCTAGCCCCTGCCCCCTGGCTCCTGTCTCAGCAACGTCTGGGCCGCGAAGCGCCACAGGATGTCCTCGGTCTGGGCCAGCTCGGCCAGGTCCACGTACTCGTCGGCGGCATGGGCCACCTCGTAGCTGCCCGGCCCGAAGACAACCATGCCCTGGCGGGCGATACCCGTCAAGTGTTTGGCGTCGCTGCCGGGCAGATAGCCTACCGGGCCGGGATCGCTGCCCAACACGTCGGCCGCCACGGCCAGGAAGCGCTGGGTGAGCGGGTTATCGGCGCCGGTCTCAAAGGCGTTGGAGACGGAGAAGTCGCCCACCTCGACCCGCGCCCCCACGGGCAGCGGCACGGCCGCCACCACCTCCTGGAGTTCCCGTTGCGCCGCCGTCACATCCTCACCGGGCAGCAGGCGGCGGTCCAGGCGAAGCCCACACTGGTCGGCCACGACGTTGGTGGCCGCGCCGCCCTGGACTATGCCAATGTTACACGTCGGCGAGCCGACCAGGGGATGGACCCGGTCCTGGAGGCGGCGGTGGTAGTCTTCGAGGGTGAGGACCACCCGCGCCAGGGCGTTGATGGCATTGACGCCCCGGTCGGGGTTGGTGGCGTGCGCGCTCCGTCCCAAGACGCGGACGGTCGCCCGCAGCACCCCCTTGTGCGCCGTCGCGGCGCGGTTGGCCGTCTGCTCGCCCACGACGACAAAGTCCACCGGCGGGATATGCCCCTGGTCGGCCAGCCAGCGCGTTCCCCACTGGCCGCCCGTCTCCTCCTCGGCGGCCGCGACCAGGACGAACTGCCCGCGCACGGGGTGGGGCTGCGACGTCAGCCGCTGGGCGACGGCCAGCATCGCCGCCAGGGGGCCCTTGTCGTCCACGCTGCCCTTGCCGTACAGCCGCCCGTCGCGCTCGGTAGGGGTGTAGGGGTCGCTGGACCACAGCGCCGCCTCCCGCGCCCCGATGGGCACGGTGTCCAGATGGGCGTGGTAGAGCAGGCTCGGCTCGCCGCGCCCCAGGGTGGCGACGAGGCTGTGGGCCGCCGGCCTGGCCGGCGGGGCGTACTCGACCACGTCGAAGCCCCAGGCGTGCAGCAGCGCCGACACGTGGGCGGCGACCGCCTGGGTATCGCCGGGCGGGTTGGGCGAGGGGATGCGGATGAGGTCGGGTAACAGGCGCTCGGCCAGGCTCACGGTATCACTCCATAGGGTATCTCAGTACGGGCGAACTGACAGGGTTTATGAAAATTTACTATTTATCCACGTAATGGTTGACTGTCACCCTGAGCGGAGCGACCTGTGCCCTGTACTCAGGGTAAGGGTCTCGCTTCTCGTAAGGCGAGATGCTTCGCTTCGCTCAGCATGACATTCCATTGCTCGGTTAAATAGTTAACGTTCATAAGACCTGTAAGATCTGGAAAGGGCGACGTTCGAGGCGGGCTAGCGTAACACGGTTGGCAGTGGATGTCAAATCGAGGAGTTTAGGCGGAGCTTGACCTGGAAGAGGGCCGGGTATACAACTTGGCGTATCGTCCAAACTACAGCCGACAGGAGCCACATGTCTGACCAAGCGACCGCCCTGGTCGTTGACGATGAGCGCCGCCTGCGTGACCTGGTCCAGAGCTACCTGGAACGAGAAGGCTTCCACGTCGTCGCGGCGGGCGACGGCCTCACGGCCCTCGACCTGGCCCGCCAGCACCGCCCCACCGTCGTCGTCCTGGACCTGATGTTGCCGGGCCTGGACGGCCTGGAGGTGTGCCGCCGCCTGCGCGCCTTCTCCGACGCCTATGTGATTATGCTAACCGCCCGGGCCGAGGAGGTGGACCGCGTCGTCGGCCTCGAAGTGGGCGCCGACGACTACCTGACCAAACCCTTCTCCCCGCGTGAGCTAGTCGCCCGGGTGCGCGCCATGCTGCGGCGACCGCGCCAGGGGCCGGCCGGCGCGCCAGATATCCCGCCCCCGCAGCGCTTCGGCCCCCTGCTCATTGACCACGCCCGCCGCGAAGTCGTCCTGGCCGGTCAGCCGCTCGCGCTCACGCCGCTGGAGTTCGCCCTGCTGACGACGCTGGCCGCCTATCCAGGCCGCGTCTTTACCCGCGCCCAACTCCTGGAGCGCGTCTGGGGCGATGACTACTTTGGCGACGACCACGTGGTGGATGTACACATCGCCAACTTGCGCAAGAAGCTGGGCGACGACTCGGCCGCTCCCCGCTACGTGGAGACGGTGCGCGGCGTGGGCTATCGCTTCGAGGGAAAGGCGGGCTGAGATGCTGGTCAGGCTACAGCGCTCGCTCCGCGTGCGGCTGCTGCTGGCGCACCTGGCGGTCATCGCCGTCGGCGTCGTCACCCTCTTCCTGGCGACGCTGGCCCTTGGCCCCACCCTGTTCGAGCGGGTCATGGGCCACATGATGGGGCCGGGGGGTGGCGGGATGGGCGGCATGATGGGCGCGATGCAGCAGACGACCGAGCAGGCGTTTCGGACGGCCATGCTCCAGGCGCTCTGGCTCAGCACCAGCGCTGCTGTGCTCGCCGCCGTTGCCGTCAGCGTCCTGGTCTCGGCGCGCATCGTCACCCCGCTCCAGCGCCTTTTGGCCGCCAGCCGCCGTGTCGCGGCGGGGCAGTACTCCGAACGTGTGCCGGTCGAAGGCCGCGATGAACTGGCAGCCCTCGCGGCCCAGTTCAACACCATGGCCGAAGAACTCGAAACCGCCGAGCGCCGCCGCGTCGCGCTGATTGGGGATGTCGCCCACGAACTGCGCACGCCCCTGGCGACCATCGAGGGCTATACCGAAGGCTTGCTGGATGGCGTGGTCGCGCCGACGACCGAGACCTGGGCGCTGGTCCACGACGAGGTGCGGCGGCTGCGGCGGCTGGTCCAGGACCTCCAGGACCTATCGCGCGCCGAGGCGCGTCAGTTGTCGCTCCATCCGCAGCCCGTCGCGCCTGGCGACCTGGTGGCGCAGGCCATTGAGCGCATGGGGGGCCAGTTCACCGACCAGGGGCTGCACCTGACCTACACCCCCGCCGGTCCGCTACCCCTCGTCCAGGCCGACCCCGACCGCATCATCCAGGTGCTCATCAACCTGCTGGGCAACGCCGTGCGCTACACGCCGGCTGGGGGGACGGTGCGCGTCGAGGTCGCCGCCGAGCCGGACGGCGTGACGTTCCGCGTGACCGACACCGGCATCGGCATCGCGCCGGACCAACTGCCCCACCTCTTCGAGCGGTTCTACCGCGTGGACCGCGCCCGATCGCGTGCCCTGGGCGGCAGCGGCGTCGGGCTGACCATCGCCAAGGCCCTGGTCGAGGCGCACGGCGGCCGCATGTGGGCCGCCAGTCCGGGCCTCGGCCGGGGCGCGACCTTCGCCTTCACTCTGCCCGCCCTTTCTTGACCAAATCTTGATGATTCAGACCGGTCTAGCTTGAACTCGCGGGGGTAAACTGGGAACGGAACCCCAGACTGGAGAAAGGGATAGACCGATGCGTAAACGTGTACTGGCAGGGCTGGTGGTGGCCCTGGTAATGGTGGCGGTCGGGCTGACGGCAGCGGGCATCGCCCTGGCCCAGGGGCCAATGGGCGGCGGGCAGCGCGGGCCGGGCGGCATGATGGGCGGCATGATGGGTGGCATGATGGGTGGAGTGATGGGGCAGGGGATGATGGGGCGGGGGTTGATGGGGCCGGACATGGGCCGCCGTCCACCGGCCGACCCGGCGCGGCCCTATGACCTGCGCTTCCTGGACGAGATGATCGCCCACCACCAGATGGGCGTGATCATGACGCAGCACATGGTCGAGAACTCGGCGCCGCCCGAAATGCGTGACCTGGCAGGGCGCATCATCACGGCGCAGCAGCGCGAGATCACCCAGATGCAGCAGTGGCGGCAGCAGTGGTATCCCGACGCGCCCCGCACGCCGGGCATGGGCGGGATGATGGGGCCGGGCATGATGGGCGGCATGATGGACGGGGACATGATGGAGCGGATGATGGGCCGGAGCTTCGACCGCGACCGAGTGTTCCTCCTGATGATGATTCCCCACCACGAGGGCGCGATTGACATGGCCCAGGAGGCACTCCAACAGGCCCAGCACGCCGAAATCAAGACGCTCGCCCAGGCGATCATCACGGCGCAGCAGGCCGAGATCACCGAGATGCAGGGCTACCTGCGCGCCTGGTACGGCACACCCTGAGCCGAGGCGACGCCCGGTTTGACAAGGCAGAGGGGATGGTATAGCACCATCCCCTCATACGTTTGAAAGGGCTAGAGACACTACGTTTATGGCACAGGTCAACATGGAAGTCACGCCGTTCGACGGCGCGCGGCGAGGCCTACGGCTCGGGCTGGTGGCCCTCCTGGCCGCGACGCTAGCCGCGCTGTACCTCCTGCGCGGCCGCCTGCCCATCGCCGAATGGTACGGCCTGCTCAGCCTGCCCACCTCGGCGCTGTCTGGCCCGGTCGGTGACCTGGCCGACACCGTCAACGTCCCCCTGCTCAGCGCGCTCCTGTTCGGCCTGATTGGCGCACTCAGTCCCTGCCAGATCAGCACTAACCTCGCCGCGCTGGCCTTCACCACGCGCCGCGCCGACCAGCCCCTCGTCGTCGCCCTGTCCGCCACCGCCTACCTGCTCGGCAAAGTGGTCGTCTACACTGTGCTGGGTCTGGCCGCCGTCGTCCTGGGCCAAGGGTTGCAGCAGGCGTCCATCCCGGTCATCGTGCTGGCCCGCAAGGCGCTCGGCCCGGCCCTCTTGCTCATGGGCCTGTCCATGCTGGGGGTCATTCGACTGCGCGGCTCGGTCGGCGGCGGGGCGAGCCACTGGCTAGAGCGGCAAGCCGAGGGGCGGGGCGTCGTCGGCGCCTTTGTCCTGGGCGTGGCCTTCGCCTTCGCCTTCTGCCCCACCCTGTTCTGGCTATTCTTCGGCCTCACCCTGCCCCTCGCGGTGACCTCGGTGGTTGGCTTCGTCTACCCGGCCGTCTTTGCCCTGGGAGCGAGCCTGCCCCTGCTCGTGTTCGTCGCTGCTGCCATGGTGGGCGGCGTCAGCCGCCGCGCCTTCGTGCGCCAGGTCCGCGCCGTCCGCAGCCCGGTCCACTGGATCGCGGGCATCCTGTTCCTGCTCGTCGGCCTGAACGAAATCATCCTCTACTGGCTCATCTAGACTTAGTGAGCCTGGCCGTTGCTGGAGACCGCCGGGGCCAGTGTACCGTTGCGCTCCAGGTCCTCACTTAAGCGGCTGAGGGCATTGTCGCGCCGGCGCATAATGTGGGCGTGGATAGCCTCCTCCGCCACGCGGGGGTCATTCTGCTCCAGGGCCGCCAGGACTTCCTCGTGTTCGGGGATGAGACGGGTCGGCACCTGGCCTGCCTCCTCTTCATGCCGAATCAGCCCCACCAGCATCCAGACAAACGGGTCCATGCCCCGCCACACCTGCTGCAAGCGGCTGTTGCCCGAGGCCTCGATAATGGCCGTGTGGAACTCGGAGTCTAGCTCCGCCATCTCCGGCATGCGGTCGGTCCCCACTAGCAGCCGCATGCGGTCAATCACCCGCGCCAGCCGCGTCTGAAGCTCTGGCCCGTGGCCCGCCTCGACCGCCCAGCGGATCGCCAGCCCCTCCAGCCCTACCCGCAACTGGTAAATCTCGCGGGCATCCTTCTCAGTAAACTGGGTGACATAGGTGCCGCGATGGGGATAACTGACGAGCAGCCCTTGCTCCTCCAGTTTGCGGAACGCCTCGCGCACCGGGCTGCGGCTGACCCGGAGTTGCTCGGCGATTTGCGCCTCGGGCACTGAATCGCCGGGCTTCAGTTGCCCACTCGCGATGGCGCTGCGGATGGCGGAGGCAATCGAGTCGCGGAGGGCGCGATTCTTAAGCGGCTCTAGCTGTAACGGCATCTGACCCCCAGATAAAAGACATGGCATCTACGATACCCTATATCGTAGCATAATTTTAAACTGCTGTCAAGTCAATTGACACCATTGTACGTGTATGTTATACTCTTGTCGACATGAGACAAGCCCACGGAGGACGACAGCCATGCTCGCCATTGACTTCGCCACCGACTTCGCCGCCCGCCCCATCGCTGAATTTGACAGCAGCCTCGACCGCCTGCTCGCCCAACTGGAACAGAGTCAGACCACCCTGGCCCTGGCGACCTCGCGCCGCGCGATGGTGCACCAACCGGCCTGCGAGGCCATCGCCGAGACCCTGGCAGTGGCCGCCGCTCACCCCCGCCTGCTGCCCGTCGGCACGCTCGACCCGCGCCGCTACGTCGGCTGGCAGGATGACCTGCGCGCGTGCGTAGATGGTGGCTGCGTGGCGATCCGCTTCTTTCCCGGCCGGCAGAACTGGACGCCCCGCCTCCGCCTGTTCGAGAAGATGGTGGCGGCGGTCGCCGAGACCGGGCGGCCGGTCATCGTAGACCTGAACGGGCCGGGTGCGGGGTCGGCGCGGGAGTGGCTCTGGCCGCTGGCCGACCTCGCCCACCGCACGGGAGCGGCGCTGGTCCTCAACGAGGTAGCCTACAGTTACCTGGGCGAACTCATCACGGTCATGCACGACTACCCCGAGGTCCACGCCGTCATCCGCTGGCTGTGCCTGGCCGACATGCTAGAGCTGATGCACGCCGAGGGGCTGACGAGCCGCCTGCTCTACGGCACCAACGCGCCCCAGTACTCCGTCACGGCGCTGCGCAACCAGGTGCTCATGGCCGAGATTCCCGACGACGCCAAGGCGGCCATCCTGGCGGGCAATGCCCTGCGCCTGCTGCGGCTGGACCCGGCCGCGCTGCCGGTCCCTCCCCGGCACATCAAGCCAGAAGCCGACCTGCCAGCTCGCCCGATTATTGATATGCACGCCCACGTCGGCGGCTTCCCGCTGCCCCAGCCCAACGACCTGGCCGAGCAGACGACGGTGCCGCGCATGTCCGAACGCTGCAACATCGAGCTGACCATCGTCTCGCACTACAACGCCATCAACTACGACATGCGCCAGGGCAACGCCCAGACGGCGCGGCTGCTCGACCGCCACCCGACGTTGCGCGGCTATGTGGTGTGCGACCCGCGTGACCTGGCCGGCTCGGTGGAGCAGATGACGCGCTACTTCCAGGACCCGCGCTTTGTCGGCGTCAAGCTCTACTGCCCGTTCGGCGGCAACATGGCGACCTACCGCATGCAGGCCCTGTTGGACGAGGTGGCCCGCTTTGGCCGGCCCGCGCTCATCCACATGGACGAGGGCGGCTCGCCCTACGGCGGCCTCCGCCAGGCCTGCCAGCGCAACCCAGGGCTGGTCATCATCAAGGCCCACGGCGACGAGGCGGAGGGGGCGCGCCAGGTGGTTGACCTGCCCAACGTCTACTTCGAGTTCTGCTCGTCGGGCATCCAGCCGGGCCGCATCCGCCGCAGCCTGGACATCCTCGGCCCGGAGCGCGTCCTGTTCGGCACCGACCAGCAACTCTTCGCGCCCTGGTTCGAGTACGGCGCGTACCTCGATGCTTTTGCTAACGAGCGAGAGGCCGAGCTTGTTTTGCGCGAGAACGCGCGGCGCATCTTCCGGTTGTAAGCCCACTCCGACTGTCATGCTGAGCGAAGCGACCTGTGCCCTGTACTCAGGGTAAGCATCTCACCTTGTCAATCGAGACCCTTACCCCGATTACGGGGCACAGGTCGCTTCGCGCAGGGTGACAATCAATCCTCCCTAATCCCCAGCAGCGCCGCCGGGTTGTCCCACAGGATGGCCCGCTTGGCGGCCTCGTCCAGGGCGGCGTACTCGATGCGCGCCTTCTGGTTGGCGGTGAAGTAGAGCGGCGTGTCGGTCCCGAACAGCAGGCGGTCCACGCCAATCTGGCCCACCGCCCACTCGACGAGCTGGCTGAACACCGACCGCGCCGACGACGTATCAATGAAGACGTTAGGGTGGCGCGCCTGCTGGACGGCGTAGACCTGGCGCGTGACACTGCCCTGGCTGTCGTTGCCCAGGTGGGCCAGAATCAGCCGCACCTCGGGGTACTGGTTGGCGAAGGGGATAAAGTCTTCGGGGAAGCTGCCGGGGTCGCCGCTGTGGGTCAGGACCAGGGCGCGGTGGGCGGCGGCGAACTCGAATAAGGCCGCGCCCTGCTGGCGAATCTCGTAGCAGTGGCAGACCGGATGGAACTTCAGCCCCTTGCAGCGCGGGTGGGCCAGGAGTTCTTCCGCCTGCCGATAGGTTTCCGGCAGGCGCGGGTCCACCACGGCCCAGAACAGCACGTCGGCGTAGCGTTCGGCGGCTTCGCGGGCGTCGTCGTTGCCGCGCAGCACGTCGCCGCCGTAGGGCATCAGGGCACGCAGCGCCGAGACCACGGTGTACTGGACTCCCACAGCCTGGGCGCGCTCGCGCACCGTCTCGATGCTGCCGGTCATCAACTGGTCTATCAACCCGGCCGGCCCCCGGTCGTAGCGGCCGAAGTGGCCGTGAACATCAATCGCGCGTTGTGTCAGCACAGCTTTAGCCCTCAAAGATTTTTGACATGATTGACAAGATTTACATGATTGAAGATTAAATAATCATGTAAATCTTGTCAATCATGTCCATATCTCAGTCCACCAGTGCGACGGCCTTGCCCGCCACGCGCCGCTCACCCAGCGCCCGCAACAAGCTCCCCATACTGCGCCAACTGGCCTGGACACTGACCTGCGGGTCAAGACGGCCCTCGGCCACCAGCCCCAGCAGCGTCTCAAGCTCGCGGCGGCCCGCGCCCTGCCGCTCTAGCTCCTGAAACAGGCTCAGGCCGTACCAGCGCACGCCGCCCTTGCGCACCGGGGCCAGGCTATCGAACGTCGTCGGTTCGTCGGACGACGCGCCGATGGAGACGGCCACCCCGCCCGACGCCAGGCGGGCCAGAGCCTGTCCCAGCAGCGCGCCGCCAATGGACTCCATCACCAGGTCGAATAGCGGCTCTTCCCCTTCCAACGTTAGCACGATCTCGCGCGCGCCTAGCTCGCGCAGCCCTTCCGCTCGTTCGGGCCGCCCCACCTGCGCCGTGACCTCTGCGCCCATGAGACGGGCCAGTTGCACGGCGAAGCGCCCCACACCCCCCGCCGCGCCCGTGATGAGGACCCGTCGGCCGAGCAGCGGTCCGCCGTGCGCCAGGGCGACAAGGGCCGTCAGCCCGGCGACCGGCACGGCGGCGGCCTGGGCGAAACTAACACCGTCCGGGATGGGGGCGAGGCGGCGCGTCGGGACGGCCACCCTCTCGGCCCAGGCGCCCTCGACCAGGAGACCCGCCACCCGCGTGCCGGCCGCCGGGCCGCCCCCATCCGCCGCCGCCTGCAGCACCTCGCCCGCCAGGTCATAGCCAGGCCGCCAGCCGTCCTCGGCCCAGGCCAGCCGCCGATAGGTGCCGCGATTGAGCGAGACGGCCCGCACCGCCACCACCGCCTCGTCGCGGCCTGGTCGCGGCTCGGCCACCTCGCGGAACTCGATCCGGTCGGGGCTGGTAGGCGAGCAAACAATGGCACGCATTACACCTCACGCATCTGGGGGTCGAGCCAGTCGCGCAGGCCGTCGCCCAGCAGGTTCAGCCCCAGCACGGTCAGCGCGATGGCGAGGCCGGGGAAGACGGTCAGCCACCAGCCCAGGCGCATGTAGTTGCGCGCCTCGCTGAGCATCGCACCCCACTCGGGCGTCGGCGGCTGCGCGCCCAGCCCCAGGAAGGACAGCGCCGCGCCGGTGAGGATCGCCCCCGCCGTGCCCAGCGTCGCCAGGACGATGAGCGGGGCGAGGATGTTGGGCAGGATGTGGCGCAGCAGGATACGGGTCGAGCCGCAGCCCGTCGCCTGGGCCGCCTCGATGTAGGGCAAGTTCCGCACGCTGAGCACCGAGGCGCGCACCAGGCGGGTGAACGACGGGACCGAGGCGATGCCGACGGCGAGCATGACGTTGGACAGGCTCGGCCCGACAATGGCGACGATGCCCAGCGCCAGCAGGACCGACGGGAACGAGAGCAGCAGGTCCATCGCCCGCATGACGAGCATGTCCAGCCAGCCGCCGAAGTAGCCGGCGGGCAGGCCGAGCAGCAGCCCCAGGCTGACGGCGAGGCTCACCGAGGTCAGCCCAATGAGCAGCGAGAGGTGCGCGCCCGCGAGCAGGCGGCTGAAGATGTCGCGGCCGAAGTGGTCGGTGCCGAGCCAATAGGCCAGGCCCGGCTCGGTCAGGCGGTTGGGCGTATCAATCTTGACCGGGTCGTAGGGGGTGGCCCAGACGCCGACGAGGGCCAGGACGACGATCACGCCAAAGACGAGGCCGCCGACGAGGGCGCCTCGGTTGCGGGCCAGGCGGCGGAGGGAGAACCTAACCCCCCGTCCCCCTTCCCTGGCAGGGAAGGGGGAGGGGAGAGAAGAGACCGTTTCAGTCATAGCGGAGCATAGACCCAACCCCCCGGCCCCCTTCCCTCGTAGGGAAGGGGGAGACGAGAGACGAGACGGTGTCAGTCATAGCGGATGCGCGGGTCCACCAGGGCGT
>CAZFUK010000047.1:0-1023 GCA_964522005.1 uncultured Anaerolineales bacterium
TTCGGGCCGCTGGTCTACCTGCTCTACCCGATACCCAAGATCGTCTTCCTGCCCATCATCCTGCTGTTCCTGGGCATCGGTGAGACCTCGAAAGTTTTTACCATCTTTCTGATTCTGTTCTTCCAGGTACTCGTCGTGGTCCGCGACCAGGCCAGCGCGCTGCGGCCCGAACTGCTGGCGTCGGTGCGCTCGCTGGGGGCGGGGCGGCGCGCCCTGTTCCGCTATGTCTATCTGCCCGCGACGGTGCCCGCCGCCATCACCGCCCTGCGCGTCAGCGTCGGCACTGCCGTAGCCGTCCTATTCTTCACCGAGACCTACGCCACGACGTCTGGCCTCGGCTACTACATCATCCTGGACACCCTGTCCCGGCTGGCCTACCGCGAGATGTACGCCGGCGTCATCGCCATGAGCCTGCTGGGCCTGGGGCTGTACGCCGTCCTGGACCAGTTGGAGCGCCGCTTCGCGCCGTGGTTGTTCGTTTCGTAGCGACGAAGGACGGTGGACGGACGACGGAGGAAATTCAGAAACGCATCCTTCGTCCGTCCTTCGTCTTCCGTCTTCCGTCTTTCGTCAGGAGTACACATGCCTGATTTTGTCACCTTTGTTAGCCTGCGTGGCGTGAGCCAGCCGACGGCCCTCGGCACGCTGGTCCACCTGATGACCCAAGGCGGCCGGCTGCGGCTAGCCGATGTGCTGTCGTCGGCCAACCGCGCCCCCCAGGGCGAGCGCGAGTACGGCCTGGGACCGGACAACGGCTGGGTCAGCCTGGTCTGCCCGGAGCCGTTCGAGAGCCTGGCCCTGGACCTGTCGCGGCTGCTGGGCTGCTACGCCTTCCTATTCCACCTGCACGACGGCGACACCTGGCTGTACTGGTTCTACCACGCCGGCCGCGAGTTGGACCGCTTCGACTCGCTGCCCGGCTTCTGGGAGGACGCCACCACCGAGGAACTCCAGGCGACGCAGGGCAACGCCCGCCTGCTGGGCCAGTCGCTCGGCGTAGACCCCCGCGTGGTCGCGCCCTAC
>CAZFUK010000047.1:1033-16121 GCA_964522005.1 uncultured Anaerolineales bacterium
CTACCTGGCCCGCACCTCCGCCTACATCGACGACAAGCCCGAAGACTACGACGTGGTAGACCGGGCCATGGAACTCCTGGACACCGACGCCCGCGTCTACCCCGACGACCGCTTCGACGTGTGGGACGCCCGCGTCATGTACGACTTTATGCGCCGCCTGGGCATCACGCCGCCGCTAGAGGCCAACGGCCAACCGGCTCAGCCTCTCACCATCCTCCGCTTCGAGCCAGCATGACAACACTTACCGGAGACGCCAAGGCCCGCTACGTGCGGGCTATGTTTGGCCGCATCGCCCAACGCTACGACTTGATGAACCGCCTGATGACCGGTTTCCAGGACCAGGCCTGGCGGCGGCTGGCCGTGACCGCCGTGGCTCCCCAGCCGGGCGGCCGCGTGCTTGACGTGGGCACGGGCACCGGCGACTTCCTGCCCCTGCTGGCCGACGCCACGCCGGGCGGCCGCGCCGTGGGCCTCGACCTGACCTTCGAGATGATGGACGCGGGGCGGGCCAAGCTGCGGGCGGCGCCGGGCCGCACGGGGTTTGTCCAGGGCGACGCACTGCATCTGCCCTTCGCCGACAACACCTTCGATGGCCTGGTCAACGGCTTCTTGATGCGCAACGTGGCCGACCTGCGGCAGGCGCTGGCCGAGATGCGGCGGGTGATCAAGCCGGGCGCGCGGGTGGTCATCCTGGAGATTACGCCGGTCACCGTGCCCGTGTGGGGCGACCTGTTCCGGCTGTACTTTGGCCGCCTGGTGCCCCTCATCGGCGGGCTGGTGGCAGGCGCCCAGGACGCCTACACCTACCTGCCCACCTCTGTGGAGCGGTTCGTCCAGGCCGACGAGTTGAAGCGGCTGATGACCGACGTGGGGCTGGTCAACGTGCGCTACACCAAGCTCATGCTGAGCACGGTCGCGCTACACATCGGGGAGAAGGCATGAGCGCGCCCGACCGTGTCGTGGTGGGCATGTCGGGCGCGAGCGGCGCGCTGTACGGGGTGCGGCTGCTCCAGGCGTTGCGCTCCCTCGCGGGCGTCGAGGTCCACCTGGTCGTCAGCCCGGCCGCCAAGCAGACCATCGAGAGCGAGACCGATCTTTCGCTCAAGGACGTGCAGGCGCTGGCCGATGTCGTCCACGGTCACCGCGAGATTGGCGCGACCATCGCCAGCGGCTCGTTTCGGACGCGGGGCATGGTCGTCGCGCCCTGCTCGGTCAAGACGCTGTCTGCCCTGGCCTACGGCCTGACCGACGACCTCATCAGCCGCGCCGGCGATGTCCACCTCAAGGAGGGCCGCCCGCTCATCCTGCTCTTCCGCGAGACGCCGCTGCACGTCGGCCACATCAAGGCCATGCTCCACGCCGCCGAGAACGGCGCGGTCCTCTTCCCGCCCCTGCCCGCCTTCTACAACCGGCCGCAGACGGTGGACGACATCGTCAACGACACCGTCACCCGCGTCCTGGCCCGCCTGGGGTTGGATGCGCCCGTCCGCGAGTGGGCCGGCCTCCGCGCCGCGCTCCACGGCGATAGCTCTGAGTAGGAGAGTTCTATGCATATCGAAGACATTCGCCTGCTGTTCGACTACGGCTATGGGGCCAACGCCCGCCTGCTTGACACCGCCGCCCAGTTGACGCCCGAACAGTTCACCCAGCCGGTGTTCAAGATTGGCAGCGTCCACCGGGTCCTGGTTCATCAGATGAGCGCGGAGTGGACCTGGCGGTCGCGGCTCCAGGAAGGCGTCTCGCCCACCGCGCCCCTCGACCCCGCCGACCTGCCCACGCCGGACGCCATCCGTGGTCGCTGGCAAACCGAGGAGACGGCCATGCGGGGGTGGCTGGCGGGCCTGCGCGACGAGGACCTGTCGCGCACGGTCCACTACAAGACCCTGTCCGGCCAGCCCTGGTCGGGCACGCTGGGACCGCTGCTGCTCCACGTTGTGAACCACGGCACGCAGCACCGCAGCGAAGTCGCCGCCATGCTCACCGAACTGGGCCACGCGCCCGGCGACCTCGACCTCCTGCTCTACCTGCGCCGACAACAATCCAGATGAAGTGCGCCTCAAGACCTGACAGGTTTTGCGAAGTCCCCGAAGGGGGAAAACCTGTCAGGTCTACCCACGAATCATCCCATTGGCCGATTGACCACTGGCCCGCGACGGCATATAATTGAGCCTACATCTACACAGTGTAACACGGTGACGGAGAAGAGTACGCGGGGAGCCGCCGTCCAGCGAGCTACAGGGCCACGCGCCCACGGTGGAAGGTAGCCGGCCGGTCCCGCCGAACGACACCTCCTGAGTGCAATAGCCGGTTCGCCCCCGTTAGCGGGCGCGGCCCCGATTGGGGCCGACGTGAGGCTGTGCCTCGGACCCTCACCCCAACCCTCTCCTCCTCCATAAAGGAGGACAGGCAGGGGGAGAGGGAGGGAAAAGGCGGCGCAGCAGAGCAAGGTGGCACCACGATGGCTTACGCCCTCGTCCTTCGCATAGGACGGGGGCTTTTTGTTTGGCCGCGTAGGCCCCCTGGAAGGGAGGTGGTGGACGTGGACGATGATGATAATGACGATAACGACCGGCGAAGGGTTTATGTCAATACCGCACTAGCCGCCCACCACCTGACGGGTGGGCCATAAGGAGAATTCAGATGACCATCGCGACACTCCCTGTGCAAGGGACGCGGGTTCTGACGACCGAGTTAACCGCCCACGTGGGCGAGACGGTCCGGGTTCAGGGCTGGCTGCACGCCCGCCGCAAGCTGGGCGGCGTAACTTTCCTGGTCGTCCGCGACGGCTACGGGCTGGCCCAGGTCGTGGTCGAGGACGCGGCGGCCCTGGCCGCGCTGGGCGAGGCCGGGGTGGAGAGCGTGGTCGCCGTGACCGGCCTGGCGGTCGCGGAGGCCCAGGCGCCGGGCGGCGTTGAGCTGCGCGAGCCGAGCCTGGAGGTCCTGGTGCCTGTGACCGAGGGCCTGCCCATCGCCCTCAACAAGCCGACGCTTAAAGCCGGGCTGGCGACGCAGTTGGACCACGGCGTGCTGGCGGCCCGCCACCCGCGCCAGCGAAGTCTGTTTCGCCTGGCGGCGGGCGCCATGCGCGCCTACCGTGAGACGCTGACCGCCGAGGGCTTTACCGAGGTCCAGACACCCAAGATGGTGGCGTCGGCCACGGAGAGCGGGGCCAACGTGTTCAAGCTGGACTACTTTGGCCGCCCGGCCTACCTGGCCCAGAGTCCCCAGTTCTACAAGCAGGTCATGACGGGCGTGTTCGAGCGCGTCTTCGAAGTCGGCCCGGTCTTCCGCGCCGAACCGTCGGACACGACCCGCCACCTGAGCGAGTACGTCAGCCTGGACGCCGAGATGGCGTTTATCGAGGACCACCGCACGGTCATGGGGGTGCTGACGCGGGTGATTCGCGGCATCCTGGCTGCCCTGGTGGAGCGCCACGCCGACGACCTGGCCCGCCTGGAAGTCGTCCTGCCGAACGCACCCGCAACGGTCCCCAGCATCTACTTCCCGGAGGCCCAGGAACTCATCTTCAAGCGGCACGGCGTGGATGTGCGCGGCGAGCCGGACCTGTCGCCGCAGGACGAGCGCTGGCTGGGCGAGTGGGCGCGGGAGGAGTTCGGCAGCGACTTCCTGTTCGTGACCGGCTACCCCATGAGCAAGCGGCCCTTCTACACCCACCCCAACCCGGCCGACCCGCGCTACTCCAACAGCTTCGACCTGCTGTTCCGTGGTACGGAGCTGGTGACGGGCGGCCAGCGCCTGCACCGCTACGCCGACTATGTCGCGGCGCTGGACCGCCAGGGGCTGCCGCACGAACCGTTCGAGTGGTACCTGGAAGCGTTCAAGTACGGCATGGCCCCGCATGGCGGCTTCGCCATCGGCCTGGAGCGGCTGATTATGCAGTTGACGGGGGTGGGCAACGTGCGGCTCGCCGCGCTGTTCCCGCGCGACCTCAATCGCCTGGCGCCCTGAGGACGGAAGACGGAAGACGGAGGACGGAGGAGGGAATAGAGAACAAGGATGCGCATAAGCGTCATGCGTACCGCCTATTCCCCAATCCATCCTGCCTAGTTGAGGCGCGAGGGGCGGACGAAGCGGGTGTCGCGGGCGAGCTGGGCCACCGTCTCGATCTGGTCACGCTGGCCGAGGATAATCAGGACATCGTGGGGCTGGAGTTGCAGGTCGGGCGACCACTGGACGAGGGTGCGTTTCTCACGCGAGACGACAATCGCCAGGATGGTCGCCCCGGTGCGTGACCGAATATCGGCCTGGGCCAGGGTCTGCCCCACCAGCGTGCTATCCGGGTGGATGTCAATCTCCTCCAGCCATTGCCCGAGTTCCTGGGTGAGCAGGGCGCGGTCCAGGAAGTGGACGACGTTGGGGCGCACCAGCAGGCCGACGATCTGGTTGCCCGCCATGACGTAGGGTGACACGACACGGTCGGCCCCCGCCTTGAGCATCTTGCGCTCGGCGTCTGCCGTCGTGGCGCGGGCCACAATCAGCAAGTCGCGTTTGAGCGCCCGCGCGCTCAGGACCACAAAGACGTTATCGGCGTCGCTGCTCAGCACGGTGACCAGGCCCCGCGCACGGTCAATGCCCGCCTGATGCAGGACGGCGTCCTGCTCGGCATCCCCCTGGATGTACAGGAAGCCGCGCTGCTCACAGCGTTGTGAACTCGCCGGGTCCTTATCCACCACGACAAACGGGAGGCCCAGGTGGGTCAATTCCGTCGCCACTTGCTCCCCCACGCGGCCAAAGCCGCACACGATAAAGTGGTCGGTCAGGCGTTCAATCTGCCGCATGGCGCGCCTCCCCCGTAGCGTACCGGCCAGTTCCCCCGCGACAATGTACTCCGCGAAGGAGCCAAAGAAGTAAGCGCCCGTGCCCACGCCGATCAGGATGACCAGCATAGCGAAGATACGCCCGCCCGCTGAGAGGGTATGCACCTCGCCAAACCCCACCGTCGAGACCGAGATGACCGTCATGTAGAGGGCATCAATCACGCTGAGGTCCTCGAGGTACATGAAGCCCAGCGTGCCCAACACAAACAGGCCCGCAAAGACAAGGGCGACGAGGCGCAGGCGGCGGTTGGCGAAAGAGGTCATACCAGGCTACCGAGCGTAAAAACCGGGGATGTGCTATAATTATACTGCCAATCGCCGCTGGCTAACCGTTGAAGCGTTCGTTTATTTAGTGAAAGGATCCACTAACTATGTTTGGTCTACAGCCCATTGAGATTATTTTTACGCTGGTCCTGGCGCTGCTGCTGTTTGGTCCCAAGAAGCTGCCGGAGATCGCGCGCGGGCTTGGTAACGCTATTCGGGAATTCCGCGAGAGTACGAGCCAGGTGACCGAGGAGTTCCGCAAGGCAGCCGAGCCTGAGCCGGCCCCCGCCACTACGCCCCGCAGCAGCGCCACCATTGTCACTGTTCCCAGCGTCCCCACGGAGCCGACGACCGCGCCCGTCGTGAGCGAGGCGGAGGGGGCCCTGTCCTCTCCGACAGAGACGGCCGCCGCGGAACCGATGGCCTCACCCACCGACTCCACCGAGTCCCCGCCAAGGCCGTAGGGAGGAACCCCCATGCACGACCTCCCGCTGCTCATCAACATTGCCGCTGCCCTGGCCGCCGCCTTTGTCGGCGGCCTTGTTGCCCGTCGGCTCGGCTTGCCCCCCATCGCGGGCTACCTGGTAGCCGGCATCGCCATCGGTCCCTTTACCCCCGGCTTCATCGGTGACATTGACACGATTAGCCAGCTCGCTGAACTCGGCGTCATCTTCCTGATGTTCGGCGTGGGGATGCACTTCTCGCTGCGCGACCTGTGGGCCGTGCGCGACATCTCCATCCCCGGCGCCGTCGTCCAGACGGCCATCGCCACGGCGCTAGGGGTCGGGCTGACGCAGCTCTGGGGCTGGTCGCTGCCGGCCAGCCTCGTGCTGGGCCTCGCCATCTCCGTCGCCAGCACCGTCGTGCTGCTGCGGAGCCTGATGGACAACGGCCTGCTCAATACGCCGCATGGCCGTGTCGCCATCGGCTGGCTGGTGATGGAAGACCTGGCGACGGTTCTAATTTTGGTGCTGCTGCCCGCCCTGGCGCCCGCCACTCAGGGAAATGTATTCGGCAGCACCGCCCTGGCCGTGCTCAAAGCCGCCGTCTTCACGGCGCTGATGCTCCTCATTGGGCCGCGCCTCGTGCCCTGGCTGCTGATGCGCGTCGCGCGTACCCGCTCCCGCGAGTTGTTCATCGTGAGCATCGTCGCCGTCGCCCTGGGGACCGCCATCGGGTCGGCCAAGCTGTTCGGCGTCTCGTTGGCCCTCGGCGCGTTCCTGGCCGGTGTGGTCCTCAGCGAGGACCGCATCAGCCACCAGGTTGAGGCCGAGGTGGTGCCGTTTCGGGAGACCTTTACCGTCCTGTTCTTTGTCTCCGTCGGGATGCTGGTCAATCCCGTCTCGCTGTGGCAGAACGCCGGTCAGGTGCTCGCCCTCACCATCCTGATCGTCCTGGGCAAGGCCGTCATCGCCGCCGTCTTCAGCTTCCTGCTGCCGCATCCCGTGCGGACCGGCCTCGTCGTCGGCGCGGGCCTGAGTCAGATTGGCGAGTTCTCGTTTATCGTCGGTCAGACCGGTCTGGCGCTGGGCCTGCTGAGCCAGGAGCAGTACTCGCTGATTCTGGCCGGGGCGCTGCTGTCCATCGTCGTCAACCCGTTTATGTTCCGCGCCATCGCCCCCATCGAGCGCCTGCTCCAGCGTTCCCCCGCTCTGTGGGAGAGGCTCAACCGCCACGGCCCGCCGCCCACGCCCATCGCTGACAAGCTCAGCGGCCATGTGGTGGTCGTCGGCCACGGCCGTGTCGGCCAGCACGTCACCGCCGTCCTCCAGCACCTGAACATTCCCTACCTCGTCGTGGACCGCGACGCCGAGCGCATCACTACGATGGACAAGGACGGCATGCCGGCCCTGTTTGGCGACGCCGCCAACTCCGAGATTCTGAACCACGCGGGGCTGAAACGCGCGGCGATGCTGGTCGTGACCGTGCCCGACGAGGCCACGACGGAGATGGTGGTCGGGACGGCGCGGCAGGTCGCGCCGAGTCTGCCGCTCGTCGTGCGGGCCGGGACGGTGGAGGGGGTCCAGCGGCTGGCGGAGCTTGGGGCCGACGACGTCATCCACCCGGAGCTGGAAGGCGGGCTGGAGATTGTGCGGCACACGCTGTTGCGGCTGAACTTCCCCCTGCTCGACGTCCAACGCTACACCGACGCCGTGCGCCGCGACCACTACGATACCACGCCTTCCACCGACGAGGAGCGCCGCAGCCTGGAGCAACTGGTCGGCGCGACGCGGGGGATCGAAGTGAACTGGCTGACGGTGGATGAGCATAGCCCAGTCGTCGGCCAGAGCCTGGCCGAGGCCGACCTCCGAGCGCGCACCGGTGCTTCGGTCATCGCCATCCGCCGCGACGGCCATATTGTCGCCAACCCCAAGTCGGCCACGGTCTTCCACGCGGGCGACCGCGTCGGGCTGCTGGGCGAGCCGGGCCAGATCGCCCAGGCCGAGGGGATTCTTGACCCGACGCCGTAGGGGCGGCCAGACGCAGAAGAGACAAGGGCCTGATGACGACGTTGCGTCACCAGGCCCTTGTCTCTGAGAGGTTCTGAGAGGTTTCGTGGTCACCGCTGGGAGGTCAGCCAGCTTTTGACTGTGCTTAGTATCGCACCCTCGCATTAATCGCACATTAAGCAATCTTTAGGCCAGGATGAGACTTGCGAGCGGGTAGACCTGACAGGTTTGCGAAACCTGTCAGGTCTGGTTGGGCTGCACCAACGCCGCGACGGTATGGACCAGCTCTTGGGGGGTGACGGGCTTGGGCAGGTACTCGTCGTAGCCGGCGGCCAGGGCGCGGCGGCGGTCCTCCGGCCGCGCGTAGGCCGTCAGGGCGACGGTCAGCATGGAGCGGCCAAGCGCCTGGCACAGCGACCGCACCCGCGCGATGAGGGAGTAGCCGTCCTCGCCTGGCATGGCGACATCGCTGACCAACACCTGGGGCCACCACTCGCGCAGCAGCGCGGTCGCCTCGGCCGCCGAGCCGCACGTTCTCACCTCCGCCCCTTGCCCCGTGAGAATCGCTTCGAGCAGTTCGAGGGTCGGGGCGTCGTCGTCCACGACGAGCATACGCACCCCCAACAGTCGGCGCTCGTCGATGAAACGGCTTCCGACATCGGCCGTCCCCTGCCGCTCGCCTGAGGTTAGGTCGAGTGGCCTGCCGACGGGGCCGGCCACCGGCAGGCAGACGGTGAAGGTGGCGCCCTGGTCCGGGCCAGGGCTGGCGGCCTTGACCGTCCCACCATGCATCTCGACGATGTGCCGCACAATCGCCAGACCCAGCCCCAGCCCCTCGTAGTAGCGGGTGCTGGTGCTGTCGGCCTGGCTGAACCGCTCGAACACATAGGGCAAGAAGTCGGGGGCGATGCCAATGCCGGTGTCAGCGACGGTCAACTGGATCTCCCGGTCCTGCCGTTCCAGGCGCACCTCAACCGTGCCGCCGGCCGGGGTAAACTTGACGGCGTTGGACAGGAGGTTCCAGACGACCTGCTGCAAACGGTCGGCGTCACCGGCGATGACCCCCACCGCCGGATCACACTGAACGTCGAGCCGGATGGACTTGGCCTCGGCCGCCAGCCGCACCGAGGCTACGGCGGCCTCGACCAGGGGGCACAGGTCCACGCGCTGGACGGTCAGCTTGAGCTTGCCGGTAATGATGCGCGAGACGTCGAGGATGTCCTCAATCAGTTGGGCCTGGGTGCGTGCGCTCTGCTCGATGATCTCCAGGGCGCGGCCGGTGACCGCCTCGCGGCCCTTGCCCGCCCGCAACATGCTGCTCCAGCCCAGGATGGCGGTGAGCGGCGTCCTCAACTCGTGGGATACCGTCGCCAGGAACTCATCCTTGGCACGGTTGGCCGCTTCGGCCGCCGCGCGCGCGGTCCGCTCCCGCTGCAGCAACCCCTCGCGTTCGGCCTCGGCCGCCTTACGCGCCTCGATCTCCTCCCGCGCTGACTGGTAGAGCTTGGCGTTCTGCATGGCGACGGCCAGGGGCGCCACGATGCCCTCCAGCAGGACGAGTTGCTCCTCGGTATAGGGCTGGTGGTCGCTCATGATCTGCACCACGCCCCGCACCGCCCCTTCGAGCCGGATGGGCACCATGAGCGCCGCCTGGCTCTTGGGCGGGCCAGACTCGGGCAAGGGCTTGAGCGTGCCGTCGCCGCTGACCTCGTAGAATGTCCCGCTGGGGTCCTGGACCCGCTGGGCGACCTCGTTGGTGAGCAGGCTGCGGCCGGTGCGGATGACCTGGCTCTGCATCCCGCCGCCCTCCTGGCTAAAGGGAAGCGGGGGGAAGGCGGCCGGGTCCAGCATCTCGCCATCCACCCAGGCGTACTCACAGCGTATCAGGCTCTGCTCCGGCTCGAACGAGGAGACAATCAGGCCGTCGTGGGGGATGGCCTGAAACAACAGGCGGTGGAGGGTATGGTAGATGGCTGGGGGGTCGAGGCTCTCGCCCAGTTGACGCGCCGCCTCGTAGAGCAGCCGCACCGTCTGTTCGCTGCGCACCAGCGCCTCTTCCGCCTGCTTGCGCTCGCTAATGTCCACGGTGATGCCGACAACGCGGCTGGGCTGCCCCTGCTCATCGTAGAGGACGACGCTGCGCTCCCAGAGATGGACATAGTGCCCATCCTTGTGCCGCACGCGGTATTCGACGCCAAACGCACCGCCATCGGTTGCCGACGCCACGCCCCGTGCCATCGCCGACGCGAGGTCATCCGGATGAATCAGCGCCCGCCAGCCCTCGCTGGTCGCGGGAATCTCGTCGGGCGCGTAGCCCAGGACGCGGCTGAAGCCGGCCGTCCGCTCGACGTGGTTGTGGCCTCGATCCCACTCGTAGACAAAGGCGCGCGCGGCCGACTCGGCCAACTCAAAGCGCAGGTTGGCCTGGCGGAGCGCCTCCTCGCCCGCCTTGCGTTCCGTGATGTCCAGGCCGATGCCGTAGAGCGTCGTCGCTTCGCCTTCGGGCGAGTAGACGGCGCGGCCGCGCCCCTCCATCCAGCCCACGCTACCGTCTGGCCGCTGGAAGCGGAACTCGATGACATAGTCGCGGTGTTCAGCGATAGCCGCCGCGACCTCGTGGGCGACGCCAGGGCGGTCCTCCGGCAGGACGTACTCGTAGAAGCCGGCCTCGGTGCCCTCGAAGCCGCCCGGCGCCAGGCCGAACAACTCCTCCAACTCACGGCTCCACCACACCTTGTTGGTCGCCACCTCGCGGCTCCAGGCGCCCATACGGCTGCTACGCATGGCGAGAGAGAGGACCTGTTCGCTCTCGCGGAGCGCCTGTTCCGCCCGTGCCTGAACGATGGCCGGCCAGACCTGGGCCGCCACCGCCTCAATCAGCGCTACCTCGTCCTCGCGCCACAGACGAGGCGCGGCGCTGTGCACACTCAGCAGGGCGACCCAGCGGCCTTCAGTGAGACAGGGCACCGAGACCAGGGCGCCCACGCCCACGCGGGCATAGCCCGTGGTGTAGCGGGCCGCCGAGCGCGGGTCGGCCGCCGTATCGTGAATCACCAGGGTATGCCCGGCCCGCGAGGCGTCCACGACTTCGGGCGCGACCAGGTCGGTGAGCTTGTACTGCCCGGCCATGCTCGGCGCGTCGGACGCGTGCCAGGGACGGGCAATGGTGACGTCGGCGGTGTCGGGGTTGACCTCGTTGAGGGTGCAGCGCGTGGCCTTGAGGTAGCGGCCCAGGGCCTCAATAGCCGTCCAGCGGATGGCCTCCGGGTCGGTCAGCGGCCGCAGTTGGGCCAGGAGCCGACTGAGGAAGTCGCGGTTCTGCTCCGCCCGTTTGCGCTCCGTGATGTCCTGCATCATGGCGACGGCGAAGATGATGCGGCCCTGGGCATCGCGCACCGGGTTGGCGGCCACGTTGACCCACACGGTGGCGCCGTCCTGGCGCAGCAGCCGCCGCTCGACGGTGTAGCGCTCACGCGCCCCGGCCAGCACCTCGTCCACCAGCCGCATGGTCGCGTCCCGATCATCCGGGTGGATGAGGTCGAAGACAGGTCGGCCAATCAACTCGTCGCGGCTATAGCCCAGCATCTGGCACAGGCCCGGGTTCACGTCCAGCAGGCTGCCATCCCGCCGCGCCAGGGTAATGCCGACGCCCACGTGGGAGAACAGTTGGTAGAAGCGTTCGTCGCCCGCGCGCAAGGCTTCCTGGGTCTCGCGCAGGCCCCGGCGAAGCGCCGTCTTCTCCACCGCGTTCTGCACCGCCCGCTGGACATCGGCGCCCGCCATCCGCCCGCGCACGAGAAAGTCACCCGCGCCATGGCGCAGGGCTGCCAGGGCCGTGTCCGTCTCGTCGGGTGGGGTCACGCAGACGACCGACAGGCCCGCCGCGCCGTAGAGCGCCACTGCGCTCGTGATCCACTCCACGCCGGTCATGTCCGGCAAGCTGGCCGCGACGAGGGCACACGTGGGGCGCGTCTCACGGCACACGGCCAGACCGTGCGCCCCGCTCTCCACCGCCGTCAAGGTATAGGGGGGCAGGTCCGCCTGCGTCAGCGCCTGCTCGACCAGGTCGCGGTCGGACGGCTCCAGGCCGACCAGCAGGATATGATAGGTTGATGCCTCCATACAGCTCTATCCTCGGCTGTCCTTCGGCTCGACAGAAGGCCAGACCGCCATTCCACTACGGTGGACGGCGGCTGGTTAGGGTATCGAGTTACACCGGGTCGTGGGGAAACGGTAGGCGCGAGGCGGGGAGCCTACTTGAAGGATAGTTTAGCCTTTGTTGAAAGCAAGTCAAGTTACGGGCGTGCCAGCCGGCAGCGTCTCGCGCAGGAAGCGCAGCCAGTTGCCATGCATGACGGCTTCGACATCCGCCTCGGCATAGCCCCGCGCCCGCAGCAAAGCGGGTATCTTCTGCAAGTCGGCAACCGTGTCCAGGTCCGACGGGCTTTGCTCCTTGCCAAAGCCGCCGTCCAGGTCCGTGCCAATGCCGACATGGCGCGCGTTACCGGCCAGTTGGCAGATATGGTCAATGTGGTCCACGACATCGCTCAGCGTGACCCGCTCCGGCGTCGGGTGGGCCTTGTCCCAGTTGGGCAGGAGCATCCAGTCGTCCAGGGCGACGCCGATGACCCCATCCCGGCTGATGAGGGCGCGGATCTGGTCGTCGGAGAACTGGCGCTGGTCGGGGACGAGGGCGCGGCAGTTGTTGTGCGTGGCGACGACCCGCCCCTGGAATAGGTCCAGCGCCTCCCAGAAGCTCTGGTCGGCCAGGTGGGTGAGGTCCAGCGTCATGCCCAGGTCCTGCATGTGGGCGAGCAGTTCCCGTCCGGGCGCCTTGAGGCCGCCTTCGGTGTGCGTGCCATAGGCATAGAAGCTCGGGCCGTAGTGGGCCAGGCTGAGGATGCGCAGTCCCTCGCCCCACCACCAGTAGACCTGGTCGGGCGACAGCATGGGGTCGGCGCCTTCCATGCTCAGCAGATGGCCCAGCGGCGCGGTCTCAGGCGTCGTCGTCCACTCGGCCACATGGCGGTCCAGGTCGGCGACCATCCGAATCGGGCGCAGCAGACCCTGCTCCTCGTAGAGACGATACAGAATCAACTGGGACCGTGCCGAGGCGAAACACCCCTCTGGGCTGAAGTCGAGTTGGGCCTTCACGCCGCTGGCGTGGCGGGCCAGGATGGTCGAGAACAGGAGGAAGACCTCGCCCTGGCGCAACTCCGGGAAGCACACGGTGTTTTGCCCCCGGCTCTTGCCGGTCATGTCGGCTTCCCAGGCGCGCACCTGGGCGACCGGCCGCTTCAGGTCGCGGTTGTAGAACAGGGCATTCAGGCCCAGGTCGAGATGCGAGTCGATGCACAGCATAGGGTCTCCAGGGGCCGGGGGCCGTCGTCGTGGTGGGTGGCTGGGGTGACGGCCATTTTAGCCCCGGCGGGGAGGGCCTGTCAAGCTGGGCCAACCTCTGGGCGACCCTGGCCAACGTTGACAAGCGCGCCGCGCTCGGCTATGATGCTCGCATCTGAAACGCGCAACACTCTGCATTGGGAAAGGACACACGCCATGTCTGTGGAGGCCAAACTCAGAGCGATGGGGATTGAGATACAGCCGGCGCCCGTAGGCCAGGGGAAGATCGAGCCGGCCGTGCGGACGGGCAACCTGGTCTTTACGTCGGGCCAGGTCTCGGCGCGGGGCCGTGAAACGTACATTGGCAAGGTCGGCCAGGACCTGACGGTGGAAGAGGGTTACGCCGCCGCCCGGCTCTGCGCCCTCAACTGCCTGGCGGCCGTCAAGGCCGTGGTGGGCGACCTCGACAAGGTGGTCCGCGTGGTCAAGCTGCTGGGCATGGTCAACGCCGGCCCCGACTTCACAGACACGCCAGGCGTGATACACGGCTGCACCGACTTCATCAACGACCTGTTCGGGCCGGCCGGCCGCCATGCCCGCTCCGCCGTCGGCCTCTACCAGTTGCCCGCCAACTATGCTGTCGAAATTGAGATGATTGTCGAGGTGCGGGACTAGATGGCAATCCTTTCCCCTAACAGGGGCGCCGACTGAAGTCGGGCCTGGCGGGCGCTCCGCGCCGAGCGTCCCTCTACAGGGACGCGGGAATGTCGTCGGCGTAGGCCGACGGTCGGCCACAGGCCCACTAGCCCCGACTTCAGTCGGAGGATCATTAAGGAGGCGTGATGAGCACACAATTAGACCGTAAGGCCCTCAACACTTACATCCATACCATGGTCCGCGACGAACACGCCGCGCTGGGCGAGCAGGGCGTCCAGGACTTGCTCAACCGAGGACGGCAGTGGCGGCTGGGCGACACCCTGCGCCAGGGCGGCTCCATCCTCTTCCCGCACGCGGGCATCCAGGACTGTGGCCACCAGATCGCGGCCACCGTCCAGGCCTGCCTCGACTCGGGCGCGGACCGCGTCCTGGTCGTGGGCGTCCTCCACGCCCTGACCGACGAGCTTCAGGAGGCGCGGGTGCGGGTGGCGAACGGGGCGGACGTGACCCAGGAGAAGTACTGGGGGATTCAGGGGCCGGGGCTGGAGGGCCACGACAACTGGCGCGGCGAGTTCTCGCTGCTCCACTTCCTGTTGCTCTGGGACGCCGAGGTCAAGCGGCGCGGCGTCAAGGCCCCCGAGCTGATTCTGCGCTATCCCTACCTCGCGGGCGGGAAGCCGGAGATACTGCCGGGCATCGAGGAACTCCAGGCCATCGCCCGCGATGCCGTCATCGTCTCGACCGCCGACGCCTTCCACCACGGCCTGGGCTACGGCGAGCCGCCGGAGACGGCGCTCTACCCGGAACAGGGCGGGCTGGACCTGGCGCGGCGGACCATCCTGGAGGGCCAGGCCATCCTCGCGCGGGGCGACTACTGGGGCTACAACCAGCACTGCGTGGCCGCCAAGAGCGACGGCCGCGACGCGGGGCAGGTCGTGCGCTATCTCATGGGCCGCCCGTTCGAGGCCGAGGTCCTCGACCTGGTCTACACCGACACGACCGACATGTACAACGCCCCGCCGCCGACCTGGGTGGCCGGCGCGCTGGTTGAGCAGCGGGCTATCAAGCCCCAAACAACGGGCTAAAGGCGGTTCGAATGCCTATCAGGCGCACAGCGACAACCCTCATCGGGCTGGCAGCCGGCGGCGCGGCCTACCAGACCTGGGCCGCAGACCAGGACCGGCAGAACATCCCCCCGCCTGGGCACATGATAGATGTGGGCGGCCATGCCTTGCACTATCTGAGTATGGGCGAAGGAAGCCCCACTGTGGTCATCGAAGCCGGATTGGGTGGGGCCAGCCTGGTCTACTATGGGGTCCAAAAGCGGATTGCCGAGTTCACCCGGGTTATCACCTACGACCGCGCCGGGCTGGGCTGGAGCGAGCCAGCGCCCGGGCTGTTGGACGGTGAGCGAGTGGTGACCGACCTCCACACGCTGCTGCATCGAGCCGCTGTCCCAGGCCCCTACGTCCTTGTCGGTCACTCCTGGGGCGGGCCGTATGTCCGTCTATTCGCCCATCACTATCCGGACGAAGTGGC
>CAZFUK010000048.1:0-6526 GCA_964522005.1 uncultured Anaerolineales bacterium
CGAAGACCAGGCGCGCCACGCCAATCACCACCACGCCCGCCTCAAACGGGGGCAGCCCCGTCAGGCTGGTCAACGCCACCGTCACCAGTTCCAGGGCGGGATAGCGGGCGCTGATGGGCAAGAGCAGGTTCTTGGTGAACAGGTGGCCCGTCTCGACGATGTCGTTGTAGCTGCGCCAGTGGATAAACTCGTCAAAGTGGGTGAAGCCAATCGGGCTGTGCAACACCTTGATCAGGTAGAGGCCCAACCCCAGCACGCTGACCAGCCCCAGCACCTCGGCCCGCGTGACGCGGGGTGACGTCAACCGCGCCGCGATGGGCAGCACCAGCAGCAGTAAGCCCAACCAGAACAGTCCCTCCGCGCTCGGCATGGATTGACGCGCCTGGGTGTCGGCCAGGGCCACGACCAGCAGGGCGTCGGCCGCGACGAGGCTCAGCATCGGGAACCAGCCCCAGGTCGACACCTGGAGGGCGTGCTCACGGAGATTGAGTTGGGTCAGGCGTTTGGCGGCGACGAGCGCCGGTGATAGAAAATCCAGTAGAGCCACCGGCTGGACTTTGTTCTGCTTCATACCGACACGTTCCCTTGTTCGCTTAACTCGCTTAACTCACCTAACTGTACGCCTTCGGCCTGTCCGTCTTGGATTAACTCACGGTAGACTTGTTCAATCCTCGGAATCACCGCGCTGGCCTTGAAGTTCTCGGCGTGGCGGCGCGCCGCGTGGCCCATGCGTTCCCGTAACTCAGCGTCATCCAGTAAGCGCCGCATGGCCTCGCGCAACGCGACCTCGTCGCCGGGTGGCACCAGCAGCCCGGTTTCCCCATCCAGCACGCCTTCGGGCATCCCGCCGATGCGCGACGCCACAACCGGGCGGCCTTGAACCATCGCCTCTAACATGACGAGCGGGAACGAGTCGAACCAGATGGACGGGAGGACGCCAAACAGGGCGCGCTCCCAGGCCGCCATGACGGCCCCATGCGGCCAGTTCTTGAGTACCGTCACGCCGGCCGGGAACTCCTTGGGGGTGTCGGTTCCGACATAGCCAATCAGCACGAGCGGCGGCGCGTCCCGCAGGTCGGCATAAGCCTTGAGGAGTACTTCGATGCCCTTGAGCTTGCGCAGGGCACCGACGAACAGCAGGTACGGTTCGCTGGGCAACTGCGCCAGGTAGGACGAGTAGTCGCCGGTCGGGCGCGTAATGTCGTCCGGCATGAAGTTGTGCATCACGCGGTACGGCAGACCGCTCCCCACCAGGCGGTTCTCCTCGGCCGCGGCCTGGCTCACCGGCATGAACAGGTCCACCATGCGCCGCTCGACCCTCGACATCACCGCGCTGCCCAGCAGCGTCATCAAGCCTTTGCCCGTCCCGTAGTGCTCACCGGCGCAGCTCGCGCACTTGAGCGGGGCCGGGCCGCTGCACACCTCGCGGTTCATGTAGATGAAGCTCTTCTTGGCGCACACCAGGCTGATGTCGTGGAGGTGGAGAATCAGCTTGGCGCGGCCAAAGGTCTTGAGCGGCAGGTACTGATAGCCCAGCCAATTGTGGGCATGCACGATGTCAGGCTGCTCGCGGGCGACGACACGCTGGAGACCCAGCAGCAATTCGGGGTCGGGGAAGGGCGGGGCGTGGCGGCGCGTCGCCTCGCTAAACAGCCCGCTCAGCCGCCCCATGGTGCCCTGAAGGCGGTAAATCCGCACGCCCTCGTCTACCTCGAACTCGGGCATCCCCGCGTGCCACACCGTGGCGACAGCCACCTCGTGGCCGCGCGCGGCCAGCTGCGTGCTGAGCATGCGGGTATAGTTTTCCTCGCCCCCGATAATCGGCGCGTAGAATTGGGCCAGCATCAGGATGCGCACGCTGTCCTCCCGACGACCGACTGATAGACGGCCAGCAGTTGCTCAGCGCAGCCGTCCCAGGTCGGTAGATTGAGCTTGGGCGGCGTCAGCGGCTCGCGCAACTGCCGCAGAATGGCCGCCGCCACTTCCTCGTCGCTGCTCTCCAGCGGGATGGCGCGCACATAGCCTCGGTCGGCCAGTTCGCGCAGCCCGGAGGTATTGGCGACGAGGACCGAGCGGCCCAGGGCCACGGCTTCCATGACGGCCACCGGGTTCGACTCGGCTTCGCTGAACAGCGTCACCAACTTGGCCTCAGAGAGCACAGCCGCCATGCGCTGGCGGTCGGTGGCGGGGATGGCCCCGATCTGGACGCGGTCTGCCACGCCCAACTCGACGGCCTGCTGCCGCAGCGCCGACTCATATGGCCCGGTCCCCAGAATGCGCAGTCGGACATCGCCGCGCTCCTGGAGGACACGCGGCAAGGCCGCCAGTACACGATGGTGCCCCTTGAACCGCTCCAGCCGCCCTACCGACGTAATCCACGTGCCGTTGTCGTTGATGGTCGGTAACGTGCTCACGTCGGGCAGGTCGGAGCCGTTGGGGATGAAGGCGAAGCGGTCGGCCGAGACACCGAGGCGCGGCTGGAAGAAGCTCGCCTCGTAGCGCGAGACGGCGACGAACCGCTCGGCGCGGCGCAGCAGCGGCCGTAGAATCGTCCATTGGAGCGGGCGAATGGCGTTGCGCCAGCGCGCCGAGTGGCCGCCCGTGTGGAAGGTGACCACGTAGGGCGTGCCCGTGCGGAGCGCCGCGCCCATGACCAGCGGCGGCACCAGGGTGTGGGACCCCTGACTGTGAACGACGTCCCAGCGCTTCTCGGCCACCACGCGGGCCACGCCCGGCGCGAAGTAGTAGTCGCGCTGGGCGGGATAGGCCCGCACGCGGCGAATCTCGACATTGTCTTTGACCTCGCGCTCGGGCAAGCGGCCGCTCGGATCGGTCGTCAGGACGGTGACGTCGCAGCCGAGCCGGGCCAGCCGGCGGCTAACCTCGTAGACGTGGGTTTCGATACCGCCCATGTAGGGGAAGTAGCGCGCCGTGGCGAGCAGGATGCGGAGAGGTTGTGCAAGTGTCATGATCGAACGCCTTCCAGCCGTCGTGAGACCAGCCCTACGGTATAACCGGCGGCGGTGAACGCCAGACCGGCCACAATCGCGCCGGCGCGCGCCAGGCCGGCGCTGTCGCGTCGGCTCGCCCAGTCGCGCAGACCGCGCGCCACGCCACGGGGCAGAACCTGCGCCGTGTAGGAGCGCTCGGCGGACAACCCGTCGCCCGCGCCCACGAGTTCCGAGACACGCGCCTTGGAGATGCCTTCACCGTAGCAGCGGGCGCGGAAGTACTCCAACCGCACGCGCTGAGCGGGCACCTTGTGGTGGATGCGAGCCTGCGGGTCGTAGATAAACACGCGGTCGGGCCAGTGCTGCCGGGCGCGGATCGAAAGCTCGGTCTCCTCGCAGCCCAACAACCGCGCGCCCACCCGGCCTACCTCATTCCGAAACCCGCCGACGGTCTCGAAGACCTCGCGGCGAATGCAGGAGCAGCCGCCAAACGGGTTGCGCACCTGGGCCGTCGTCTCCGGCAGGCCCACATAGCTGCAACCGACGACCCAGTGGAACTCCTCGGGGAACCAGGTCGGGCGGGGGCCAATCCAACGGGGCTCGACCCAGCCGCCCGCGCCCAGGACCTTCGGGTCCGCGCAGTGCGCCGCCAGCCGCGCGAGCCAGTCCGGCTCCGCGACCGCGTCGTCATCCAGGAACGCGATGAGGTCGCCCCGCGCCGCCGCGATACCACTGTTGCGCGCGCCCGCCAGGCCCTGCTTCTCCCCGTTTTCCACCGTCACGACTCCCGGCACTTCCGCCTGAATGCGGCGCAGCAGGGCCGAGTTGTGGTCAACCACGACGACCACTTCGAGGGGGGCAAGTGACTGCTGCTGCACCGAGCGGATGGCGGCGGTCAGGTCCTCCCAGCGTTCTTCGGTGTAGACACAAATGACCACCGACACAGCTTGAGGTGACTGCATTATTGAGCTTGCCTCCACCCGGTAACGTCTTCCTCGGCGGTGGGCGTGGGGAGCACGCGCAACTGGCGGCGGTTCAGGCGTTCCTTGAAGAGGGTCTTGAGGACCCGCCAGCCGTCGGGGAAGGTGCGCAGCCGACCCTCACCGTACACGCGGCGGTCCTCGAAGCTCGGCACCTCGGTGATCTTGAACTCGGCGTTGAGAGCGCGCACATTCATCATGGTCTCGATCTCAAAGCCGTCGCCGTCGAGCTGGAGCGGGGGCAGCACGTGGGACCAGAAGGCGTTGTAGCCGTAGCACAGGTCGGTGTAGTTACCGCCGAACATCATGCGGGCGAGCATGACAAAGCCCCAGTTGCCCAGCTTGCGGTAGAGCGGCATGTCAGCCGTGCCGCCGCCCTGGAGGAAGCGCGAGCCTTTGGCGAAGTCGGCGCCGGCCAGCAGCGCGCCGACAAAGGCGGGAATCTCCGCTGGATCGGTGGATCCATCCGCATCAAGCATCACGATGATGTCTCCTGTCGCCGCCTTGAAGCCGGAGCGTAGCGCGGCGCCCTTCCCCCGCCCCTCCTGAGTGACAATCCGAATCGTGGGCCACAGCTTGCGCGCCACCTCTACTGTCCCGTCCGTAGAGTGACCGTCCACGAGCAGGACCTCGTGGACCCAGTGGGGGATGCGCGGCAGGACGTGGGCTAGGTTGTCGGCTTCATTGAGCGCCGGAATGACGACGCTCACGCGGCAGTCGGTCACCGCCCCACGCGAGGGGGCAACGGGCTTGATTTCGGGCTGCGCCTTGGGCAGTACCCGTGGGAACGAGAGTGTGCGATCCGTGGTCATTCTGAGAGTCCTCCTAAGTCAATAAGGGCAAGGGCGGGACACGCGGAGCCTGACAGTGGGTCCAGGGAGGCTCATTGCTCGCTCAGCAAACAAATACCTAAAGTCATTCCAGAGTCCAGTGCGCCCTATGCCCGGTGGCAGATTAAGCTGCGGATGGGCCTGCCAAATCCTGGTCGTGAAGATGGTCATCAAGTAGGGGAAGCGGTTGGCGTGGGACAAGAACAGCCGTCACAGCCACAGGGCGATGCGCGGGCAGCCGGGGCTGCCGATAAGAAAGGGTGCCAGTCGGGGGGAGGTGCGAGTCATTCGCACGAGAAGAGCAGTCGGGGCCTCTAACATCCCTATCCCAGAGTGATGTGCTGGCGGTCTGGGGGCACATCACTCATAAGAGTAGGGACAAGTACATCTGGATACATTTATGCTAGACGCTGTTTATTAACGTCAATCTGGGCACTTTCAGGGTCGGTTGCCGCGTTGGGGGGTGGGGACAGGGGCCGGTAACGGCCCAGCAAACGAGCCTGGCGACGGCCTTAGGCGGCCAGGGGACACCGCGAGCGGTACGGTTACACCGCCATAACCTGGCGGCGGTTGAGCCTGCGGGGGGCGGGGGTCGGAGGGGCGGACCTTGCCGGATGGAGCAGCCGAGGTAGGGGTGGCTAAGGGGGGAGGCGCTGCCGTTTCGGTGGCCGTCAGGGGCGTCGGCGTGAAGGGTGGGATGGCCGTGGGCGGTAGATCAGTTGGTGTTGACGTTACCGAAGGCAGCGCCATCGCTGTAGGCAGGAGGGGCGTGGCGGTCGGCGGCGCTGGGGTCCCGGTCGGCTCCAGGGTTGGCGCGGGGGTCAGCGTCGGGCCTGGCAAAGCTGTCTCGGTGGGTGTCGCCATCGGGACAGTGGGCGTCACCGAGGGGGTGGGGGTGGACCCAACGCCTGTTTCCACCCGAGTTGGGGTCAGCGTGGGGGTCGCACTCAAGGCGGCTGACGGGGTCTCAGTGGCGGTAGCCTCCGAGGTAGCGGTCATGATAACCACAGGGGTCGGGGTCAGGCTGGACGGCACATCCATCGTCGGCGTAGCGGTTAGGTTAACGGCAGGCGTCTGGGTGAGCGTAGGCGAGACGGTCACGGAGGGCACGAGCAGCGGAGTGATGGTGGGCGTTGGGCTGTCCACCGGCGTGACGGTGGCGGTCAGGCCAACTTCCAGGGTGGCCGTCTCTAGCGGCCGCGCCGCCGTGGGGGAGGCGGCTGCCGTGCCCGTCAGCATAGGGGTCGCCGTCTCGCTCCAGGCGGTGGGGGTAACGGTCTCAGCCGACACAACAGTCGCGGCCGGTGTGCCCGGCTCCGTAGGAGTAGCGGTGGGCGCGACCGGCGTCAGCGGGGTGGCGAAGGGCGTCTCGGCCGCCGTGGTCGGTGTAGCCGTCTCGGAGGCTGCCAGCGGCGTCACCGTAGGCGTGTCCGTGGGCGTCGCTGTGACGGTCGGGAGAGCCAGGGTCGCGTTAACCGTCGCGGTCACCTCTGGAGTGTCGGTGGGCGTTGAGGCGTTGGTCGCGGTCGGCGTATGGGTCGGTGTCGCCGTGGCCGTCGGCTCCGGCGTGTCCGTCGCCGTGGCGGCGGCCGTCGGCTCCGGCGTGTCCGTCGCCGTGGCGGCGGCGGTCGGCTCCGGCGTGTCGGTAGGCGTCGGCGTGGGCGTGTCCGTCGGTGTCGCTGTGACCGTCGGCTCAGGTGTATCCGTAGGCGTCGGCGTGGCCGTCGGCTCAGGTGTATCCGTAGCCGTCGCTGTGGCTGTTGGC
>CAZFUK010000048.1:6626-15986 GCA_964522005.1 uncultured Anaerolineales bacterium
CGTCGGCGTGGCCGTCGGCTCAGGTGTATCCGTAGCCGTCGCTGTGGCTGTTGGCTCAGGCGTATCCGTAGCCGTCGGCGTGGCCGTCGGCAAGGGTGTACTGGTCGGCGGCGCCGGCAGGGTAGCACGGTCGTCGGTCGGCGTCGGCGTGACCGACACGCCGGGCAGCGGCTCGTCGGTGACGGTGACCGTTGGCGCGGAGAGCGTCAAGGTAGGCGTCGGGCTGGCAATGAGCGTCGGCGTGGGGCCGGCGCCGTTGGGCTGCTGCAGGTCCACCGTGGGCGTGGGCGTGACCGTAGCGGCGGGTACAACAGTGGGGGTGGCCGTCGGCGCGTCCGTCGGCGTCGCGCTTGCCCTGGGGAACGGGGTCGCACTCGGCGGCGCGCTTTCGGTGGGCCTCGGTTCCTCCGTCGGCGTCGCGGTCGGCGGCTCGTCGGTGGGCGAGGGTGGCGGCACGAGCGTCGCCGTGGGAACAGGTGTCCGGGTCGGCGGGACGACACGTGTCGCCGCGAGCGCGCTGGTGGGCGAACTGAAGGGGACGAAGGGGGGTTCCGGGCTAGACAGGGAGGCGGGTGTCGCCGTCGGCGCTACCGCCACCTCAATGGCTGCGGGCGTCGCCGTGGGAAGGGGGATGGGCGTGCTCAAGGCGATGGGTGTCGCGGACGGCAGCCAGACCACGCCGGCCGCCAGAGCGGGGGGCGTGGCGGTGGCGCTGGGGGCGGGTGTCAGATGAGCAGCCGCCGTCCCTGTCCCCCTCAGTGTAGGTGTTTCGGTCGGCAGGAGTAAGGCGATGGCAGTCACCCCAGTGGTAGGCGCCGGGGAGGAGGTGGCCTCGTAGGACGGTGACGCCGTCGGGGTCAACGTCGGCGCGTTCGACGGTGCGGCCGAGGCCTGGGCCATGGCCTGGGCCTGGTCGTGGACACTTGTCTTGCGCGCCTCAGAGACGCGTAACGCCTGCTGGATAGCCGGGGAGACGGCGACATCGGTGGTGTCATGCAGGACGGACAGAACCTGGGTAAACTGATCGAGCTTACTTTCAGCCGTCTGCGCTAGCGCCACCCCCCTCACCGTGTCCTGGCTCCCCACCGCGCCGACGAGGCTCGTTGCCTGTTCCACCTGTTGCTCGTAGCGCGTGGCGATTTGGGGCACCGCGTCGAGCCGGTTCTGGCGCACCAGCACCTGCATCTCCACCAGGCGGGTCTCAGCCAGGGCGAGGTGGACCTGCGCGCGCTCGACCGGGTTGACCGAGGCGACGAGCCGCACATCCTCGAGCGTCGTCTTGACCGGGTAGAGCACATCGCCGGGCACGGCGTATTGGCTGGCCGCGGCGACCATCCCCGCCCCGCCCGTCAGCAGCACGAACGCCAGGACCAGCGCCAGGCTCACTACCGGTGACAGGGCATGCCGCTGCAGCGCCCGGACGGGGCGCAGACCGGCGAGGAATTGACGCCAGGGTGAGGGGGAACGACGCTGACTGAAAATGGCCTGCGCGCGGGCAACAGTCGCCCTCGGCGGCTGATGGGAGGGGCTGCGCAGCGCCGCGCAAATCAGGTCTAACCGTTTGACGGTGGCGGAGCACTCCGCGCACACAGTCAGATGGTCATGGATACTCTTGGCCGTACACGCATCGAGTTCGCCCGCGGCGTAGGCAATAAGGTCCTCGTAACTGAATGGATGAGAGTCCATAAATAGGTCAGCCCAGCCGAACAAGGCTGTGGCTCTGTCTTCGCTTTAGTCCCCCCTTACGCGTCGTTAAGCGACACCGTCCACGGCCATGTCCAGCAGAATCAGCTCCAGCTTTTTCACCAGGCGAGCGCGGGTTGGCCCAATGCTGCCGCGCGGAATACCCAGACGCTCCGACACTTCATCGTAGCGCGGCGGCCCGTCCGTGAAAAAGAGGGCCTGGAGAAGCTCGCGGCTGCGCGGATCGAGGCGTTCGAGGGCCTGCTGGACGAGGCGCTCGCGTTCCCACTGCTCCACCGCATCCGACGTGGTCGAGCCACCATCATGTACCGCTTCGTCGAGTTCCGTGTACAGCGAATTGCGCCGCGTCAGGCGGAGGCACTCGCGGCGTGTGATGGTATACAACCAGAAGACCAGGCGCGTCTTGTCGCGTAGCTCGGCCAGGTGCTCGAACACCAGCGCGAAGACTTCCTGGAAGACGTCATCCGCATCGGCCGTCGGCAGGCCAAAGCGGCGCGCCACGCCGTAGACCAGCCGACTGTGCCGTTCGACCAGGAGGTGCCACGCGCCTGGGTCACCAGCGAGACAGGCCTGAACCAGCGAGGCATCGTTCGACAGAGCCTCCTGGGACGGCTGGGAGTGCGTCGCCGCGGGCGCGGCCAGGTCATCCTGGTACACCGCGCCCACGGGTAGCGGGGCGCGGGATAGAACAACATCGTATGGACTGGTCATAAAGTAATCTTTCTTACATTAAGGGATGGCGGGGTGGATAAGGGCCAGTTCCGCTTGATGAAAACGCAGTGGCAGGTCAACTCAGGCCAAGGCCATCGCCGCCGGAGACAGACAGGTAAACGCCTGCCGACGCGGGCGCAGACGAGCCGCGACAGAGCTGTGGGTGAGAAAGCTATAGGCGTTGTACGCGAACGCGGGAGAAAGGGTCTGAAGGCGGGGCAGGGCCTCTGAGCTACGGGGTACAGTACGCTATCAAAGCCACTGGGCGTCCTGCTGTAGGTACAGCAGGCGAACGCCCTGGGGCGCACACCGACTGGTGGATATTATACAGTATTTTGCACCAATGTAAATAGCTCTAACCATCGTTTTGCGTACCTGTTTGTCTACCGGGCCATGCTCCACTGTGACACGAGGGGTTAGATTGACGCGATCACGAGGGGCGGGGTAGGGCTGGAGGTGACAAAGGCCCAGGCTGGGCACGCCATCGGTTTATTCTATGCAACAATAAGGGGTCCAGATTACAGAATGATGCATAGGCGGCATAGAACCCGGCCTACAGTTCGTCGGCCCGCAGGGGGAGGCAGATGGTGAAGGTTGTCCCCTGCCCCTCGACGGATTGAGCCGTGATCGTCCCGCCGTGGGCGATGACGAGCTGGTTTACAATGTAGAGACCGAGGCCCAGACCCTCCGAGCGGTTCGGCTGGGAAATCTGGTAGTAGCGCGAGAACAGGTGCGGCAAGGCGTTGGCGGGGATGCCCGGCCCGTAGTCCTGGATTTGGATCTCGGCGGTCTGGTCCACGCGGCCCAGGCGGATGTCAATCCTCTCCGACTGGGGCGCGTACACGGCGGCGTTGGTGAGCAGGTTGAGCAGCACCTGGCGCAAGCGCAGTTCGTCGCCCTGGATGGGGAGCGGCGTGGGGGAGGGTTCGACCCGCATCCGGGGACCGCCGAGCACCATCTCGGCCATGGCCACGGCTTGCGTCACGACCTCCCGGAGGTCGAGCGGCTGTTGATTGAGGGTGAGCTTACCGGTCTGCAGGCGGGTCACATCCATCAAGTCGTTGATAAGAGCGCCCAGGTCGCGCGCGGCGCGCCGGGCGGCCGGCATGTAGCGATTGAGGCGGCTGGCCTGCCCCTCTCCATCCACGGCCTTGTTGATCAGTTCGAGGTAGCCCTGCAGGGTGGTCAGGGGGGTGCGCAGTTCATGGCTGGCGAGGGCGAGGAACTGGTCCTGGAGGCGGCGCAAGCTGCGGTCGGTGATGTCGCGGATGACCAGGACGCCCCATTGAAGTTCCCCCTCGGGATTCTGTACGCCTTGCCCACTGGCTTCGAAGTAGCGGAGGGCGCTGTCGGGACCGACCAGCGCGAACTCCATGTTGAAAGACTCGCCTCGCGCGGCGCGCTGCTGCGGGGTGTTCTCCGAGGCGAGGGGCCGGCGCTGCTCGTCCAGGACGGCCAGTTCCTCTGTCCCAAACATCGTCTGGTAGGCGTGATTGGTCAATACCGTCTGGCCCTGGCGGTCCACCACCAGGACGGCGTCGCCAATGCCGCTTAGAAGGGCGGCCAGGCGGGCGCGCTCCGCTTCGCTGCGGCGGGCCTGGTGCTCCAAGGTCACGGCCAGGTCCTGCAACTCAATACTGCGCGCCTCCAGGTCGTCGTTGGTCGTGTTGAGTTCCTCGACCGTGGCCTGGAGCTCCTCGTTGAGCGTTTCGAGTTCCTCGTTGGTGGCCTGGAGCTCCTCGTTAAGCGTCTCAATTTCCTCCGTCGCCGCCTGGGCCTCTTCGCTGGAAACGAGGAGTTCCTCGTTGGCGCTGCGCAGCTCGGCGTTCGCCGCCGTGAGTTCCTGGTTCGCCTCGAGCAGTTGGCGGTTGGCCTCGGTGAGGCGGCGCAGTTGCCCCCCCAAATTGGTGGCCTCCGTGCGCTGCTGGGCCAGGTTCTGCTCCAACTCGCGGCGCTCGCGCACCGTCTCAGAAATGTCCCTTACCAGGATGGTCACCGCCTCAATACTCGATCCATCATGGTCAAACCGTTCGGGATGGCAGGTAATCTCCAGGCACAATTCCTCGCCCGTCGCCGGCTCCGTGGTGTCGAGTTGAAAGGCTCCGCTGTGGGAGTCGCGGCGGAAGGCGGCTTCAATGGCATTCCGTAGCGGCATCAGCGGCACGTTGCGGACGAGATGGATAAAGTCCTCACCGATGGCCGTACTGTGGATGCCCAACAGGCGGCGGGCGACGTTATTGATGCTGATGATGTCGAAGCGGCGGTCCACGACCACCACACCTATAGGCAGCCGCCGGAGCAGGTTCTCGGCCCGGTCGCCCACGCCCCGCGCTCGCTGCATCTCACGGAGCGTGCGGGTGGTGGGCAGTTCGGGTCCGGCGGTCCAACGTGGGGCTGGGCCTGGGCGATGGGGGGTGATGGGGGCGGCGTCACGAATGCGGGAGGGCGGGATAAGCACGCGGTCGCCTATGCGGCGGTAGATCTTGAGCCGCGCCTGCTCAAGGGCGAAGAACTCGGCCAGGGGGGTCACCGTCTCGGCCTTGCCGAGCACGAGATAGCCGCCGTCACGGAGGGAAAAGGCAAATAGCTGCAGGGCGCGGCGCTGAAGCTCGGTGGTGAAGTAGATCAGGACGTTGCGACACAGGGTGAGGTCCACGCGCGGAAAGGGCGCACGCTGCCCCAGGTCATGCTGGCCGAAGATGACCAGGCTACGGACGGCTTTCTTAATCTCGTACGCGCCGTCAAGTTGATTGAAGTAACGCTCGACCAAGGGGGGCGGCACTTCGGCGACAGCCGACGCCGGGTAGACGCCGCGCCGCGCGAAGGCCACGGCCTCGCCATCCACATCGGTGGCGAAGATACGCACGTTAATATTGGTCGCGGCGTCGAGCAGTTCAGACACGAGGATGGCGATGGAGTAGGCTTCCTCGCCCGTCGCGCAGCCGGCCGACCAGATGCGTAGCTCACCCGTCTGCTGGGCTTTAGCCAGGAGATCAGGCAGAATCTGCTCACGGAGGTAGGTAAACAGGTCCGGATCGCGGAAGAACTCGGTCACTTTGATGAGGAAGCTATTAACCAGGCGTTGATACTCGTCGGGGTTGCGCTGGATGAAGCGAATGTAGGCGCCCAGGTCTTCAGCTCCAGTCGCCGCTATCCGCCGCTGAAGGCGGCGCATAATCGTCGGCGTCTTGTAGCTGGCGAAGTCAATGCCGCTCGTTTCACGCAACTGTTCCAGCAGCCCGCGTAGCTGGCGGTCAACATCCCCGCGCACGCTTGTTGAGGCTTTGGTGAGCAGGTCGTGGAGCAGGGGGCCAATGGCCTCCAGGTTCGCCACGATGTCCACCATGGTTGGCGCCAGGGAGAGGGGCATGCCAGGGAAAGCGGCCGTCTCGGGGTTCTCAATGACGACGGTGCCTCCGGCATTTTTGACCACCCGCGCTCCGGCCGCCCCATCGGAGCCGGTACCGGTGAGAATGACGGCAATCAGCCCTTCGCCGAAGACTTCGGCAGCGCTGCTGAACAGCAAGTCCACCGAGGGCTTGGACCGCCCGTGATCGCCCTTACTGACGCTGAGGGCGTGGTCCGTAATCTCAACGTGGCGGTTGGCGGGGACGACATAGATAACGCCGCCCTCGAGTTGTTCGTGGTTCTCCACCAGGCGCACCGGCAGCGAAGTGCGCACGCCGAGAATCTCAGGCAGGTGGCTGAGGCGGCGCGGGTCCACATGCTGCGCGATGACAACGGGCGCGGGGAAGTCGGCCGGCAGGGTGGCGACGAGTTTGCTCAGCGCCTCGATGCCGCCGGCCGACGCGCCAATGACGACGAGTTGGGTGATCGAGGAGGTGTCACTCATGGCTCAGGCTCGCTTGCTAGATGAGGAGACGGTGTCAGGCGCTGGCCGCCTCGTCCATCTCCACGGCCGTCTCTGGCGGACGCAGAGCCAGAATGGCGCTACGAATCGCCTCGGCGTGCGTCTCCGCTTCCTCTGCCCGCTGTTCAAACCGCGAGCGGGCCGCGTCCAGCCCGCGTTCCACCGCTCGCCCGGCCAGCCGCCGAGTGAGCGCCGCATTCTCTTCGAGGGCGCGGAGGGCGGCCCACAGCGCGCGTTCGAGGGAGTCGTTGTGCTCGGCTAGCAGACTCTGGGCGGTGAAGGCGTGCCCGACGCGGCAGCGGAAGCGCAGGACGTTGCCCTCGTGGATTTCCCAGAGCGTCCCATGACACTCAGGGCAGGCATAGACAGAGGGGGTGCCGGGTTTATCCTCGTCGGTCAGCGCCTCGCGGTCGAGACCGGCGATATCGGCCTCGTACTGCATATCCGGTTGCGTTGCCTCAGCCACAGCGTCTCCTTTCTCGTCTACGACTGCCTCGGCCAGCTGGGTCAACACCGTGGGAATGGCTTGTACCGGCAGACAGAAATCAACGTTAACGTACTCCAGCGCGTTGCGCGGCATGTCACCGAAGAGGGCATCGTCAGGGTCCTGGACCACCGCCACGCCGCCCCGCAGCTTGATCGCGTGCAGGCCGGCCGTCCCATCATCGAGGGTGCCCGACAGAACGACCCCGACGACACGGGGGCCGTAGGCGATGGCCGCGCTGCGGAACAGGGGGTCCACCGCCGGGCGGTGACGGTTCTCCCTTGGCCCACGGACGACACGAACAAAGCCCCGCTCCACCAGCAAGTGATGGTCGGGCGGGGCGACGTAGATATGCCCTGGCTCAAGCCGCATCCCGTCTAGAGCGTGGACGGCGGGCAGGTTACCCGACCGCGCGAGAATTTGGGGCAGGAGGCTGGTCGCCTCGGAGGGGATATGGAGGACCACCAGGACGGCGGCGCGCAGGTCCACCGGCAACCCAGCGACGAGCTTCATCAGAGCCTCGACACCGCCCGCCGAGGCGCCTACGACAATGATGTCATGTCCGGGCAACTGAGGCTCCTCGCCAGAGATAGCTTCCACGCCACAGCGGGCCAGGTGCTCGCCCACAGAGTATACTACAGTTTAAAGGGGAGGCAAATCCCTAACTGTCAGATGAGCGGCTGCCTCGGCCTCCAGCGCCGCGCGGCTGACCGGCGTCAGCCGACACTGGAAGACCTGGGCAAAGTGCGCGGCGAGGCGAGCGCGGACCTCGTCGGCAGGCGGCGTCCAACCCAGCGCCGCCTTGAGGGTTGTGACGTCCTTGCCTTTCAGCCCACACGGGATGATCCAGCGCCAGTGGTCGAGGTTCGGGTCGAGGTTGAGGGCGAAGCCGTGGAACGAGACCCAGCGGCGCAGCATGGTGCCGAAGGCGCAGATTTTGGCGCCCCCTACCCACACGCCGGGGAAGGCTTCGTCATACTCGCCCTGGACGCCGTAGTCGCCCAGCGTGCGCAGGATGACCTCGGCCAGCGAGCGGTGATACCAGCGGATGTTGGTCTGGTAGTGGTGCAGGTCCAGTATCGGATAGCCGACGATCTGGCCGGGGCCGTGATAGGTGACTTTGCCGCCGCGCTCGATGGGGATGACGGGGATGCCCTGCGCCGCCAGGAAATCGCCGCTGACGAGGATGTCCTCCGCCTGGCTCTGCCGGCCCAGCGTATAGACCGGCTCGTGTTCGAGCAGCAGCAAGACGTCTTGCGCCCAGCCCGCCCGTTTCGCCTCGACCACCTGCCGCTGGAGCGCCCAGACCGGCTCATACGGCTCGACACCCAGGTTGACCAGCCATACCTCGCGCTCGCCCATACGCCGCCCTTCATGCCTGACAGAACTCACAGAATTCCGTTAATTATGTCAAAACGGTGCTACAGGTGTGCGCCAACAAAGTCCTTCGCGCCGTTGACGAACGCCTTGCCCGGCATGGGCCGTCGGCCAGCCGGCTGCACCTCGTCCAGGCGCAGCAGCCCCTCGCCCGTTCCCACCGCCATCCCGCCCGGCACGGCTACGACCTGCCCTGGCTCGCCCTGCCCGGCCACCTGGCTCGCCTTGATGACGCGCAGCGGCTCGCCTCGCCAGAGGGTGAACGCGCCGGGCCAGGGCTGGTAGGCCCGCACCGCCCGCTCGATCTCGGCGGCCGGCCGGCCCCAGTCAATCAGGCCGTCCTCTTTCTGAATCAGGCGGGTGTAGGTCACGCCCTCCTCGGGTTGGGGGCGCGGCTGAAGCTCGCCCGCGACCCAGCGCGGCAGGGTTTCACGCAGGAGGCCCGCGCCGAGCGTAGCCAGCCGCCCGCTCAGCGTTTCGGTCGTATCGCCTGGCTGGATCGCCGTCTCGGCCGTCGTCAGGGTCGGCCCGGTATCCATGCCCGCGTCCATGAGCATGATGGTCACGCCGGTTACGGTGTCGCCCGCCAGGATGGCGAAGGTGATGGGCGCCGCGCCGCGCCAACGCGGCAGGAGCGAGGCATGCACGTTGAGGCTGCCGTAGCGCGGGATGTCCAGCACGCTCTGCGGCAGAATCAGACCGTAGGCGGCGACGACGAGCACGTCGGGGTCCAGGGCGCGCAGCGCCTCGGCGTTGGCGGGGTTCTTGCGAAAGCCGCGCGGCTGGAGAACCGGCACGCCGGCGGCCACGGCGACCCGCTTGACCGGCGACTCGGCCAGCGCGCGGCCTCGGCCGGCCGGCTTGTCGGGCTGGGTCGCCACGCCCACCACCTGGACAGCGGGCAGCGTTAACAGGGTTTGCAGGGTGGGAACGGCAAAGTCGGGCGTTCCCATAAACACAACACGCAGCATACACCCTCCCAGGCAAATTGTAGCCGACGGCGACGTTTTGACCCAATTCCAGGGGCGGGGAACCCCTCCCCCATCCCCTCCCCTGTGAAGGGAGGGGCGGCGGGCGAGGGGACTGGAGAGACCCCCTCCCCCATTCCCTCCCCTGGGAAGGGAGTGGCGTCGGGCGAGACCACCTCGCCCCTCCGTCTCCCCCGTCCCGACCAGGGCAGGGGGCCAGGGGAGGGGGTCTCCCGGTCGCCTGT
>CAZFUK010000049.1:0-15818 GCA_964522005.1 uncultured Anaerolineales bacterium
GCATCGAGCCCCACTCGGGCGTCGGGGGCTGGGCGCCTAGACCCAGGAAACTGAGGCCAGCCGCCGTCAGAATAGCGCCGGCCACCCCGACCGTCGCCAGGACGATGAGGGGCGGCAGGACATTGGGCAGGATATAGCGGAACATGATGCGCAGGTCGCTGCAGCCCGTCACCCGCCCGCTCATCACATAGTCGCGCTCGCGGACCGTGAGGGTCGTGCCGCGCGCCACGCGGGTGTACGACGGGATGCCGCCGATACCCACGGCGATCATGACGTTGAACAGCCCCGGCCCCAGGATGGCGATAATCGTCAGCGCCAGCAGCAGGCCCGGAAAGGCGAGCAGAACGTCAATCAGCCGCATGATGAGCGTGTCGAGCCAGCCGCCGTAGAAGCCGGCCAGGATGCCCAGGATGGTGCCGATGGTGCCGGCGATGGTGACGGAGATGAGGCCAACGCGCAGCGTGATCTGTCCGCCGTAGATGATGCGGCTGAGCATGTCGCGGCCCACGTCGTCCGTGCCAAACAGGTGCTCCGGCGAGGGCGGCTTGAGGGCGTCGGCGACCACCTGCTCCAAGGGGTCATAGGGCGCGATGAACGGGGCGGCGAAGGCGACAATCACCATGAAGATGATGATTGCCAGCCCGACCAGCGCGCCCCGGTTGCGGCGCAGTTGACGGAGAACCATCGCCCACTGGCTCTGCGGCCGGCGGGCCGGCGCTTCGCGGGCCAGGGGATGGCTGGGGGTCAGGGTTGAGGAGGCCATACAGTTATCCTATGACAGTTGGCTCGTAGTGGAAGCGCGTCAGGGCCGTCCCCCGCTCCTCGCCCACCACCACCACATCTTCACTGCGCACGTAGAACACGCCCGGCTGCCAGATCTTCGGCTCGATGGTGAAGCACATGCCGGCCTCGATGGGTTCGTCCCAACCGGGGCGCAGCCAGGGGTTCTCGTGGACTTCGAGGCCGATGGCATGGCCGAGGCCCAGGTAGTAGTAATGCTGGCCGAAGCCGTCCGCCGCGACCTGGTCGCGGAACCAGTCGGCGATCTGCGCCGGGGTGACGCGGCCATCGGCCATGATGTCCCACACGCGCTGGGCGTGGGTCGTGATGCTGCGGTAAGCGTCCAGGGCGACCGGGCGCGGCTCGCCCATGAACACCGAGCGGCCAAAGTCGGAGCAGTAGCCCTGGTAGAGCACGCCGAAGTCAAAGGCGACCGTGGTGCCCGACTCCAGCCGCATGTCGGTGTTGCGCGTCATGATGTGGCGCTGGGGGTCGCTGCCGTTGCCCACGCAGATGATACCGGGGTAGAAGGAGGGACCGTCGCCGCCGTGGCGCTTGATCTGGTAGTCCACTTCCGTCGCCACGTCCCACTCGGTCATGCCAACTTTCATCTGGGCGATGGTCGCGGCCAGCGCCTGGTCGGTGATTTCGGCCGCCCGCTGCATCAGGGCGATTTCGTCGGCGTCCTTGACCCGGCGCACCCGGTCCATCATGGTGTTGGTGGCGGGAATGAAGCGCGTGTTCGGCGCCCCCGCCTGCAACGCCAGAAGGGTCTGCCCCCACAGCATCTTGCTGACGACCATCGTCTTGCCGTCGGGCCGGAACTCGGCCAGGATTTGCGCCAGGTAGGCGTCGGGGTCTTCGCCGTCCGGCAGGACGCGAATGTCGCGGATCCAGGTCTGGGACTCGACCTGGATGGCGAAGCTGCGCTGGAATATCAGGACCGGGTCGTGCTCCAGACCCAGCAGCAGCCCGGTGATCCAGTCGCCCTTGCCCTTGAGGATGGGGTAGTAGAGCGGCGCGACCGGCCCGCCCAGGTAGGTCATGTCGGGGCCGTAGTTGAGGAACATCAGGTCGGCGCCCCACTCGCGCATCGCCGCCCGCATCCGCTCGACCCGCTTCTGATAGTCTGCCATGCCGTGCTCCTCTTACGCTTCAACCAGGTATAGCCGATGGTCGGCGCGGTAGAGCGACTCGCCGCCGCCCGGCGTCACCAGCACCACGTCCTCGACGCGGTTGCCAAACTGGTCCGGGACGCGGATGCTCGGCTCGACGGTAAACGTCATGCCCGCTTGCAGCACCGTCTGGTCCACCACGTCCAGCCACGGCGGTTCGTGGACCGTCACGCCGATGCCGTGACCCAGGCGGTGGGTGAAGTTAGGCCCGTAGCCCGCGTCCTCGATGACCCGCCGCGCGATGCGGTTGGCCTCGGCCCCGGTGATGCGCCCCGCCCGCATGGCCTCCATGGCGGCGCGCTGCGAGGCCAGGACGGTCTCATGCACCCTGACGTACTCGGCCGGCGGCTCGCCCACAAAGGCCGAGCGGCCAAAGTCGGAGCAGTAGCCCTGGTAGACACAGCCGAAATCAAACGTGACCGAGTCGCCGGCGGTCAGCCGCTTCTCGCTGGCCCGCGCCGCTGCCTCGGAGCGTCCGCGCCCCGGCCCCACGAAGCGGATGCCCGTCACGAACGAGGTGTACTCCGCGCCGTGGACCTTGAACTGGTAGTCAATCTCGTTGGCGATGTCGAACTCGCTGACGCCGGGCTTGAGCCGGGCCAGCGCCTTGTCGAAGACGGCCTCGGTGATCTCGCCCGCCTGGCGCATCAGGGCCAGTTCGGTCTCGTCCTTGATCATCCGCATGGGGGCGAGGACGCTGGAAGCGAGGACAAACTCGGTGTCGGGCAGCAGGCGGCGGAAGGCGGCGGCCGTCTGCGCCCAGGCGCGGTCGTCGAGGGCGACGCGCTGGCCGCGCAGGTCGAAGCGGCTCAGGGTTTGGCGCATGACCACCAGCGGGTCTTCCGTCTCCTGAATCAGCCGCGCCTCGTCAAACCAGGGCTTGTCGCGCGTCTCGGTCTGGAAGAACGCGCCACCCATGCGCGGCGCGAGCAGCGGAATGGGGCCGTCCAGCCCCAGGTACGCGCCGATCGCCCAATCGCCCCAGGCGTTGTGGTCGGTGCCGCCGGCCTCGTGGCGCATCACACCCGTCAAGTAGAACAGGTTCGCGCCAGGCATGAGGAACAGCAGGCCGATGTGGGCGGCTGCCATACGCTCGCGGGCCATCTGAATTCGCTGCGCAAAGTCAATCATGGGCGGCTCCTCGCGCTGGATTATACAAGGCTTACGTGCAAATGTCGACAAATACCAAACGGAGAAAGGGTAGCGTCGGTGGTAGGGGCACAGTTCCCACACCCGCAGCGGTCCCCCTGTGGAGGGCGCGAGAACCGCGCCCCTCCAGGCCTGTCAGGCGACTTGCGTTGTGCGGTCCTCGGTCAACAGCGTTAACACTTCCTGGTCGCTCTGGTGCGAGCGCTTAATCGAAGCGAGAACGTGGACGGTTTCACACTGGGTCACACCGGGAATAGAAGGGAGGGTTTCGGTCAAAAAGCGCGCGAGTTGCTGATTGGACGTGAACCAGGCTTCGGCGATGATGTGGTAGGTGCCGGCGAGGAGTTTGGCGTAGCGGATCTCGCGCAGGTTGGCGATCTCACGGGCGACAGCCTGATACTGGCGCATCTCGGCGGTGATGAGCAGGACGACGACGGTGCTGAAGCCGAGGTGGAGCGGTTCCACCACCGCGGTCACGCGGAGGATGCCCTCGTCCACCAGTTCGGCCAGGTGCCGGCGCACCGTCGCCTCGGCATACCCCACCCGCCGCGCGATCTCGGCGGTGGGGAGCCGTCCATCTTCCTGGAGGGCCGCGATGATGGCCAGGTCCAACTCGTTCAGCGGTCGTGGCATGGTGGCGCTCTCGGGTGGATGCTTAGGCCCATTATAGCAGCCTCCCGAAAAATGTCAACATCGAGTGGGCGATTTTTGACCTTTTTCGCCAAATTTTGCCCGCTAACAGCCCAATCTCGTCATGAAAGTTGACAGTTTCGGCGGTCTGTGTTACAAGGAGCCGCGTTCTGCCCCGCTCAGCGGTGAGAGGGCTGCTGTCAAAGCTATCCATGATGATACTGGACGATACTGGACGATACAAAAGGAGGCTGCCATGTCCCGCGCCTATGACCTCAGCATAGACCAGGTGCTTGCCGTCCGTCCCCTGGTCAACCTCGAAGCGCCCCAGTGGTTCCCCGACGGCTCGCGCCTGGCCTTCGTCTCAACGCTCGGCGGCCAGCAGGACATCTGGAGCATCAGCGCCGAGGGCGGTTTTCCCCAGCGCCTGACGGTGGACATGGGGACGGTGCGTTTCCTGGGCACGCCCAACGCGCGCCTGTCGCCGGATGGCCGCTGGATCGCCTACTTCTCCGAGAAGACCGGCACGGCCGAAATCTGGCTGTGGTCGGCGGAGGATGGGCAGAGCCGCCCCCTGACCCGCCTCAACGGCCAGAACATCAACGCCTTCAGTTGGGCGCCCAACAGCCGCGCCATCGTCTTCAGCGGCAACCGCTACGGTGTCTTCGACATCTACCGCGTCGAGGTTCCCAGCGGCGAGACGGCGCGCCTGACCAGCCACCCCAACTACGAGGTCTACCCCGTCTTCACCCCCGACGGCCAGACCATCGTCTACGTCCGCATGGACCCGCAGTGGGTGGACCACGAGGTGGTGGTCATGCCCGCGTCGGGCGGCGAGGGCCGCGTCATCGCGCGCGACACCGATTTCTTTGACTACCACTACGGCAAGACGTTCGGTTATCCGCTCGTCGCGCCGGACGGCCAGTCGCTTCTGTTCCGCTCCCACCGCAACGGCTGGATCAACTACTGGCGCGTCGGCCTCAACGGCGGCGAGCCGACCCCGCTGTGCGCCGAGGAGGCCGACCAGAGCGAGGCGCAGTGGTCGCCCGACGGCCAGAGCGTGGCCTACATCGCCAACCACAACGGCACGCTCTCGCTGTGCCTGGTCGGGGCCGACGGCCGGCGGCAGCGGACGCTGCTCAACCCGGAGCTAGGCGTCTGCGCCCAGCCGCAGTGGTCACCCGACGGCTCGCGCATCGCCCTGCTGATGCAGTCGCCCACGCGGCCGCTGGACCTGTATATCGTCAACGTGGCCGACGGCCAGGCGCGCCAGTTGACCGACTCAGTACCCGCCGGGGTCGCCGACCGCCTGGTCGCGCCTGAAAAGATCGTCTACCAGAGCTTCGACGGCCTGCCCATCTCGGCCTACCTGTACGCCCCACCCGACCGCCAGCCCGGCCAGACGTTCCCCGCTATCCTGTGGATTCACGGCGGCCCGACCAGCCAGTACAACGATGGCTATTACCCCTATGTCCAGTTCTTCGTCCGCCAGGGCTATGCTATCCTCAAGCCCAACATTCGCGGCAGTTCGGGCTACGGCAAGCGCTTCGAGGACTTGAACAACGGCGACTGGGGCCACGACGACCTGAAGGACGTCCTGGCCGGCGTGGACTATCTCAAGACGCTGGACTACATCAACCCTGAGCGCATGGGCATCACCGGCACCAGCTACGGCGGCTGCATGAGCATGTCGGCGGTGTGCTTCGCGCCCGGCGTCTTCCAGGCGGCCATCCCCATGTCGGGCTACGCCGATTGGATCGCCATGTACGAGGAGCAGGAGCTGCGGCACGTCAAGCTGCTGGAGTATGAGTTCGGCCCCTTCGAGACCCACCAGCACGTCTACCGCAAGTGCTCGCCCTTCTACAGCGTCAAGCAGGCCACCACGCCCACCTTTGTCATTCACGGCGAGGGTAAGCTGCCCAAGTCGGCGGCGTCGCGTGACTTCGCCGCGGCCCTGGAGAAGGAGTACAAGACGGTCAAGTACAAGGCGTACCCCAACGAGGGCTACTATGTCCAGTCCCCCAGCGGCACGCGCCAGATGTGGCTGGACATGCTCGACTGGTTCGACCGCTATCTCAAGCATTAACCGCCCTATCACGTAGAGCGAGGCCGAAGAGTTCCTATAACTCTTCGGCCTCAACTCTAACCCAACCCCAACCCAATCCCCATCAGCATAGCCAGCGTGTAGTTGTGGACGAAGATGAACACGGCCACGACCGCGCCCCGACGCGCCCCCGCAGGTAGACCATGCCGCGACGAGCGTCGTCTCGATTTCGCGTGCTACTGTGATTTTCCTCGCGTAACCCCTTGACAACGACACGCGAACCCTCTATAATGCTATTAAATCGGTTTAGTAAAACCGATTCACGCTAATCGGTCAAGTTGGAGAGGGCGCCATGAACGAGGCCCGAGTGACGATCGCTGAGGTAGCGCGGGTAGCCGGCGTGTCGAAAGCAACAGTCTCACTCGTTCTGAACGAGCGCAGCACCTCGGTAGCGATCAGCGACACGACCAAAGCGACGGTTCGCGCGGTCGCCGAGCGGCTAGGGTACATCCCCAACGAGGCGGCCCGAGCGCTACGCGGCCGCCGCACAGGCGTCATCACCATGATCGTCGCCAACGTGAGTAATCCCTTCTATCTCGACATTGCCTCGGCCGCGGCCGCCGCGACGAGCCGGCGTGACCACCAGCTTATCCTCATTGACGGTTCCCATACGGCCTCGAAACTTGAAGCCCTCTCGCGTCTACGCGGTAGAGGCTCCGACGGCCTCATCATCGCCACCGGCTACCATAGCACCCACGGGACAGAGCTGGAGGCGATACGTGATCTGGTTAGCCGGAGCGTGCCTGTCGTTCTGATTCTCGACAGCAGCCCCGATCCCTCGGTGTCCGCCATTCGCATTGATAACGCGCACGCCGCCTACCTGGGCGCCCGTCACCTGTTGCAGCTCGGCCACCGCCGCATCGCCAATCTTGGCCTGGAAGGCACCGAGCCGCTGGTGGATGTCGGGAGTACCCAGGCAGAACGGTACCGGGGGTACAAGCAGGCGGTGGCTGAGTTTGACCTGGCGCCCAATCCCGAGTGGCTGGTCCAGGCTTCCGCGCCGACGCTCGCTACAGGGCGGGAGAGCATGCTCCGTCTGCTACAAGCGCCTGGCCCCCGCCCCACCGCCGTACTAGCGTTTAATGACCTGATGGGCATGGGCGCGCTACGCGCCTGTTTTGAGCTGGGGGTCCGGGTACCGGATGAGATGGCGATTGTCGGATTTGGGGGCATCGAAGCCGGTCAATTCACCTCACCATCGTTGACCACGGTTGACTTCCCACGCCATGAACTCGGCCAGGCAGCCGTGACGCGCCTCCTGGACCAGTTGGATGGCGCAGCCCTGCCAGAGACTGAGGAGATTTTGCCGGTGCAACTGGTTATCCGTGAGTCGTGCGGGGCGGCCTTGCGCTCCTGAAGGCCCTGTTCCACTCCAAGGTATGGTCCACGCTCGACTGATCAGGCCGCTTCCTGTATTTCACCTGAGGAGGAGACAAAATGAATAGGCCACGTCATGCATTGCCTGATGGACTGCGCAAGGGTGTCGCACTGCTCGCGGTGTTGCTCCTGGTGGGGTTGGTGGTTGCCTGTAGCGCCGCTCCCACACCCCAACAAGAAGCGCCTAAGGCTCCGGCGGCTGCCCAGCCTACCACCGCCCCTGCCCCCGCGTCGCAGCAGCCCACCACCGCGCCGGCTGCGCAATCCGTCGCGCAACCCACCGCCGCGCAGGCTCAAGCCCCGACCCAAGCTCCCGCGGCTGCCCCCACCAAGTTCAGCGAAGCCCCCCAACTGGCAGCGCTGGTCAAGGAAGGCAAGCTGCCGGCGGTTGAGCAGCGGCTCCCCAAGACCCCCGTCGTCGTACCCGTCGTGGAGAAGATTGGCAAGTACGGCGGCACATGGCGCACCTCCCTCCTGGGTGGCGCGGATACCGTCTGGCTCGACCGCACCATCGGCTATGAAAACCTGGTGCGCTGGGATCCGGAGTGGCGCACTGTCATTCCCAATGTCGCTGCGTCGTTCCAGGCCAGCCCGGATGCGAAGGAGTTCACCTTCAAGTTGCGCGAGGGGATGAAGTGGTCGGACGGCGAACCGTTCACCGCTGACGACATCCTGTTCTGGTACGAAGACGTCTCGATGAACAAGCAGCTCACGCCCAACCGTGGCAACAACCCGCCCACCGTGGAGAAGGTTGACCAATACACGGTCAAGTTCAAGTTCGAGAAGTCTAACGGCCTCTTTATCCAGACCCTGGCGACGACGACGGGTGAGGAATACGTTCGCTACCCCAAGCACTATCTACAGCAGTTCCATATCAAGTATAACCCTGACAAGGTCGAGCAACTGGCGAAGGAGAACAATGCCGAGAACTGGGTGAAGCTGTTCCAGATCAAAGGCTCCAGCGTGCCCGGCACGCCGTCCAACGCCATGTGGTCGAACCCCGATCTGCCCACGCTCCATGCCTGGCGCATCACCACGCCGTATGGCGGTGGGGACCGGGTGGTGGCCGACCGCAACCCCTACTACTTCAAGGCGGACCCCCAGGGCAACCAGTTGCCCTACATTGACCGAGTAACATACCAGGTGGCGCAGAACGCCGAGGTGTTGGTCCTTAAGGCGGCGAGCGGCGAGATTGATATGCAGGACCGCAATATCACCACCTTGCAGAATAAGGCGGTTCTCACCGACAACATGCAGAAGGGCAATTATCGGTTCATTGATGAGGTCACTGCCACAATGAACACGAATACGATTGCTCTCAACCTGACCCACAAGGACCCTGTCAAGCGGCAGATTTTCCAGAACAAGGACTTCCGCATTGGCCTGTCCTACGCCATCAACCGCCAGGAAATCATTGACCTGGTGTACGTCGGCCAGGGTCAGCCTTTCCAGAACGCTCCGCGCCCCGAGTCGCCCTTCTACGACGAGAAGATGGCAAAGCAGTACACGGAGTACAGCGTGGCAAAGGCGAATGAGTATCTCGACAAGGCGGGCTTCGCCAAGAAGGACGGCGATGGTTTCCGTCTCGGGCCGGATGGTAAGCGCATCAGCATCGTCATCGAGGTAGCGGCGGCTCAGACGGTCCAGGTGGACTCTATGCAGCGCGTGGCCGAGCACTGGAAGAAGGTCGGAATTGATGCGCAGGTGAAGCCCCAGGACCGCTCCTTGTTTGACCAACGCCGAGGCGCCAACGAGCACGACGTCGTCGTCTGGGATGGCGCGGGCGGCCTGGACGTGGTGGTTAACCCGCCCTATTACTTCCCCTGGGGGACGCGTTCCGACTATGCCCAGGCGTGGGCCAGTTGGTACGTCAACCCGACCGGCGCGGGCGCCCAGACCAAGCCCGAAGAGCCGCCGGCCGCGACCAAGAAGCAGATGGAACTGTACCGCCAGCTTGAGGCGACGGGTGACATTGCCAAGCAGAACGAACTGATGAAGCAGGTTCTCGCCATCGCCGCCGACGAGTTCTACACCATCGGCATCTCGCTGCCCGCCAATATGTACGGCATCGTCAAGAACAACATGCGGAATGTGCCGAAGGTCATGCCCAACGCCTTCACCTACCCCAACCCGGCGCCCACCAACCCCGCCCAGTACTTCTTCGAGTAACCCTCGTTGAACCCCCAGCCGGTCGTGAGTGAGCCTCGGCTTGCTCACGACCGGATCAGGAAGGTACTGCCCATGAACACGCGTGATGTGGCAGCGCGCGCCTTCACCAAGCACGCGGCCCTGCACCCGCTGACGCACTACACCGGCATCCTCAGTCTACACGGCCTGGCCCGCCTGGCTGTTTTGACTGGCGAGAGCCATCTCCTGGACCAGGCTCGGAGGCGTCTGCTGCCCTTTGTGCGTGGCGAGTACGACTTCCCCTGCAACTTCCTCAACTATCGTTGTGGCGGCAACGGGACGGCCTTCCTGCTCTGGCAGGGGCTGCTACCCGAAGCGCGGGAGACGGTCCACCGCTATGCCGAGCAGCTCATGCATGAAGCGCCCCGGGACGCTCAGGGCATCGTGTGCATGCCCAGCGACCCCCAGCGGAGCAAAATCTGGATTGACGCCGCCTTCGCCGTGACGCCGTTCCTGCTGTTCGCGGGCCTGGCCCTGGACGAGGACGCCTATCTCGAAGAGGCATTCCAGCAGACGCGCAAGATGGTCGAAGACTTCCGTGACCCTGCCAACGGCCTGCTGCATCAGTGCCGGGGCTTCGCCGGGCCGGGCCGCCTCTCCGAGGACCACTGGAGTCGCGGCAATGGGTGGGGGCTGCTGGCCCTGGCGGAGCTAGTCAACTATCTGCCGGCGGCCCACCCGCGTCGCTCCACTGCCGAGGGCCTCTACCTGGACCTCGTCCAGGCCTGTCTGGGGATGCAAGACGAGCAGGGCGTGTGGCACCAGGAACTCACCGACCCGCTCTCCTATGTTGAAACATCGGGAACGGGGCTTATCCTCTACGCGGTGGGGGTCGGACTGGCGAAGGGGCTGCTGCCGGCTGATGTGCGCGAGCGATTCGTGGCCGGGCTACAGGGCTACCTCCCGTACATCACCCCCGACAGCGCGGTGTTTCATACCTGCCGGGGCTGCCTCTGTCCAGGCGACGGCTCCATCCTGGCCTACGAAGCACGCGCCCCCCTGCTGAACGACCCCCACGCCTTCGGGCCGGTCACTCTGGCCTTTGGACAGGCCTGGGCGCTAGGCATTCACGACCTGGCGCCGGCTCAGGCGCCCTTGCTAGGAGAACAACAATGAGTGATGCGGTGAGTCTACGTGACAGAGTGTGCTTTGTGACGGGCGGCACTAGCGGCATCGGCCGTGCCACGGTGCGGATGCTCCTCGCCGAAGGGGCCAGGGTGTTCGTGCTGGACCGGGCTGCCGAGCGAGTGGCCGCGCTGCAAGCGGAAGCCGGGGAAACGGGGCGCCTGGAAGCTATGGTGGGGAATGTCACCGACGAGGCCACAGTGCGCGACGCCTTCGCCGCCTGCCGCGAGCGTTTGGGGCCGGTGGATGTCATGGTCAACAACGCCGGTCTCGGCATCCCCACCCCTGACCTGGCCTCGGCTGATCTGGATGTCTTCGAGACCATGTTCGATGTCAACGTCAAAGGCGTCTTTCTCTGCACTCGCGAGGCGCTGGCCGACATGAAGGCGCGAGGACAAGGCCACATCCTCACCCTGGTCTCGATGGCGGGGCAACGCTCCAACGCCGGCGCCCCCCTCTACTGTGCCTCGAAGTTTGGCGCGCGCGGCTTCAACAGCGGTCTGGCCGACCAGGTGCTGAAGCTCGGCATCAAAGTGACCGATATCAACCCCGGCCCCGTGGACACCGCCTATTGGGGCGACCGCACGGTGCCGCGTGAGAAGTTCTTGCAGCCCGACGACGTCGCCAACATCATCCGCTTTGTGCTGACCACGCCGTCCCATGTCGTCATCCGCGAGATCAACTTTGACAGCATCAAGTGGCTCGCCGGCTAAGTCAGGAGAGAGAGTGATGTACCCCATTTCGATGGCCGAGATGCGCGAGCGCTATCTGCGGTTATACACAGGCGCCGTCAACGACGTGCTGCGCTTTGAGCATGGCCTGCATGCCTCCACGCTGCCCGCCGAGTTCAAGCCGCTCCGTCCAGAGATGAAGCTCGCCGGCCTCGCCTTCACCGTCAAGGGCGCGCCCGACTTGGTGACGGAGGGCGAGTTTGAGCGACGCGCCGAGATGTTGGAGGCCCTGCCCGAAGACTCCATCGTCGTGTGGGACTGCACGGGCGACCGCCACACCGCCCAGTGGGGCGAGGTGATGACCATGGCCGCGCTGCGCCGGGGCTGTCGTGGCGCCGTCGTCAACGGCCTCCGCGATACCCAGGCCGTCCTGGGCCAGGGCTTCCCGGTGTTCCACCAGTACTGCATCAGCGCTGGTATGCTCGGCCGCTTCCGCCTGTACCACTGGGGCAACCCTATACAGATGGGCGAGATAGTCGTCCGCCCAGGCGACTGGATTTTTGGTGACATTGACGGCGTGCTGTCCATCCCTGCCGCCATCGCCTACGACGTCCTGGTCTCGGCCGAGCACATCGTCAACAAGGAAGTGACCATCAAGGATATGGTCCAGCGTGGGCTAAAGCCGACCGACGTTGTCAAGCAAGGTGGCTACTTCTAAAGGACTGCTATTATGAGCCTGTTTCTGACCGCAAAGGAACGCGCGTTGATTGACGCGCAGCGCGGAACCGCGCCGTTGAACCAGTTCTACTGGGCGCTGCTTAATCGCGCCGAGCGCCGCGCGGCCAAGCCCGGCTTGACCGACCGCAGCGCGACGAGTGACTGGTGGCATTTCGCCGCCGAGTACCTGACCGACGGAGCGATGGCCTACGCGCTCAAGCCCTCGCCCACGCTGTCGGCCTGGGTGCGCGACGTGACGCTGAGCCTGGCCCGCCGCCCGGTGACCGACTGGGTCGGTCCGTGGTTTCGTGCCCACGGCACTGACGTGCCCGTCGGCCACCTCGAAACCGCCCACCTGTCCTGGGCCGTCGCCGTCGCCCTCGACCTGGCCGGCGACGTCTTTACTGAGGCGGAGCGGGCGGAACTGGTGGAGACCCTGCGCGAGAAGGGGCTGACGCTTTGCAAACGCTGGCTGGAGCGCAACAACCATCTGGCTAACTGGCGCTGCGTACTCAACGCGGGCATCGCCGTGGCCGGAGCGGTCCTGGATGATGCCGAGAGCATGGAATTGGCGGCCCACGAGTACCGCCTGCTGCTCAATATCTTCCAGCCGGACGGCACCTATGCCGAGGGGCTGCAATACGGCAACTACGCCGGCTACACCCTCATGCTGGCCCGCGAGGCGCTGACCCGCCGCAACCCGGCCCTGGCCGCCGAGCTGCCGATGAAGCCCTACGCCCTCAAGCCGCGCTGGGATGCGTACAGCCTGTTCTACACCAAGCCGCTCGCCGGCTGGGGGGCCTATCCCCTGCCGCGTTTCGCCAACTTCAACGACTGCGCCGCGCTCTTCCGCCCCACGTCCGACCTGCTGCTCCACATCGCGGCGCACGCCCGCGAGGAGGCGCCCCAGGAGGCGGGCCTGGCGCGCTGGCTGTTCGACCAACTCTACACGCCCTACATTGACCGCGAGCCGCGTGACCGCGCCACCTTCGGCTTCGTCACCGACTTCGGCTTCCTCACGCTGCCCCTGCTGCCCCAGGCCGGCCCGGCCCTGTCGCCCCAGGACGCCGGTCTGCCCCTCGTCGCCGGCTTTAGCTGCGGGGATAGTGTGGCGCGTGACGAGTGGGGGGGGCGGACTGTCCTGGCCGTCCACGGCGGGGGTGACCCGGTGTATGGTCCCGGCCACCTGCACGGAGACCTGAACAGCTTCATCCTGGTCCACAACCAGGAGCGGCTGCTCGTGGATCCGGGGCATAGCTGCTACCGCAACCTCATCCATGAGGTCGAGTGCTCCACCTTTACCCACAACACCTGCACCTTCTCCGTCGAGCCGGAAGGTGGCCTGGGCCTCCAGGAAGAGTTGTTCCGCGCGCGCACGCTCCAGCAGAGCCGCACCGCCCGCCGTCTGTTCGACGCGCAGACCCGCGAGCCAGGCCAGCCGGCCGATCGCGGCGGTCGGCGGTTGCTCCTCGCCCACGCGGGGCCGGTCGCGGCCTTCGGTTCGGAAGCCGCCCGGCTCTATGGCCCGCCGCTGGAAGAGTTCGCCCGCTTCTGGTTCCTGTGCGGGGCGCACGCCCTGTTCGTCGTAGACCACATTGTGGCGGCCCAGCCGGTCAAGACGACCTGGCACTGGGTGCTGAACAACCGCGACAGCACCTTGGACCTGAAACCCGTCTTGCCCGACCGTCTGGTCGCGCGGCGCGGGTTCGCGGGGCTGAAGATTTTCCACCTGGGCGGCGGGGCGATGGGCGGGCCGGCCTACGGCCACGTCCACGACGCTTACCACTCGCTGCCCAACCAACTGGGCGAAGGCAAGCCCGGCAGCGGCCTCATCATGAACTGGACCGAGCGCCAGCCGGCCCATGAGCGCACCGTGACGCACGCCTTTGCGGTGGATGACAGCGCCAGCATCGCGGGGTGGCATCTCCGCCAGAGCGACGGCGTCGCGACCCTCGAAGGCCCGGCCGGCGGCGAAGTCTGGTCCCTGGCAGTAGAGGCTAACCCGCTGCGCTTCACCCTGCGCGAGACAGTATCCGGCCAGCAGTACCGCATCGGGCAGACGAACGGCGCCTGGCAATTGGAGGCGCAGTGAGACTTGAACACGTCGCCTGGCAGGTGAATGACCCGCCGGCGGTAGCCGCCTGGTACAGTCAGCATCTCGGCTTCACCGTCAGGCGCATGGTGGACCGCCCCCCCTACACGCACTTCATCGCCGACGAGCGTGGGGTGGTGCTGATTGAGTTGTACCACAATCCTAGCGTGGCCGTGCCCGACTATGCCCACCAGGACCCCCTGCTGTTGCACCTGGCCTTTGTCGTATCCGACCTGGCCGCCGAACGCCAGCGGCTCCTCGCCGCCGGCGCCACAGTGGCGGCCGACGTGGTGACGACAGCGGCGGGTGACGAGTTGCTCATGCTGCGCGACCCGTGGGGCTTCCCCGTCCAACTGGTCACGCGCACCGAGCCGATGTTGTAAGGAGATGGGGCTGATGAAAGCAGCGTTCTACGAACTGAACGAAACAATACGGATTGGTGAGTGTCAGCCGGTGCCGCCCGGCGCGGGCCAGGTTCAGGTGCAGGTCGCCTACAGCGGCATCTGCGGCACCGATCTACATATCTATCACGGCAAGATGGACCGCCGGGTAGGCACGTCTCGGATTCTAGGTCATGAGATTGCCGGAACGGTCAGCGCGGTGGGGCCAGACGTGGCCGACGTGCGTGTCGGCGACCGGGTAACGGTCATGCCCCTCGACTGGTGCGGAACCTGCCCCGCCTGTCGGGCCGGCCACACCCACATCTGCCAGAACCTCAAGTTCCTCGGCATTGACACGACGGGCGGGATGCAAGCCTTCTGGACCGTCCCGGCCCGCGTCGTGGTTCGAGTGCCCGACGCCCTCTCCCTGCGCCACGCCGCGCTCATCGAGCCACTGGCCGTCGCCTGCCATGACGTGCGCCTGGGCGGCGTCCAGGCTGGCGAGTTCGTGGTCGTGCTGGGCGGCGGCCCGATTGGCGCGCTTGAAGCATTGGTGGCCCAGAGCCGGGGGGCGACCGTCCTCGTCTCGGAGATTAACCCCTTCCGCCTCCAGTTGCTCGAACAATTGGGGTTGGAGACCGTGAACCCGAACGAGGTGGACCTGCCGGCCCTGGTGGAACAGCGCACAGGCGGGGCCGGGGCCGACGTCGTGTTCGAGGTCACAGCGCACCCGGCCGGGGCCGCGATGATGACGAAGCTGGCGCGGACACGCGGTCGCCTGGTCATCGTTGGCATCTTCAGCGACCCGCCGCCGGTGGACCTGTTCCGCGTCTTCTGGCGTGAGTTGCGCATCATCGGGGCGCGCGTCTACGAGCGCGAGGATTTCGAGCAGGCGGCGGAGCTAGCCGCGTCGGGCCAACTGCCCCTCGACGCCCTCATCACCGATGTCTACCCACTGGACGACCTGAAGCGCGGCTTCCAACAGATGGAGGCCGGTGGGGCGGTAATGAAGATCCTCGTTCGGTGTGAGGAGTAAGGCAATGGAGGGGGTGCGCTGGCTGCCGGCGCCTGAGCGCTGGTGCGTCCACAGCTACTACACGTTGTGTCCCTACGCGCCTGACGGGTCCGGCCGGATACTGGCGGCGGGGGCTGATCTAGGGCGTGGCGTGGGGGAGGTTCTCATCCTCTCCCACGACGGGGCTGTGGTGGACCAGTTCGGGGAGCACGCTGTGGAGCCGAGCTTTTACCACACGGGCTTCTGGCAGACCTGGAGCCCCGACGGCCGGTGTGTCTACTACCAGTCGGGAACGCTGCGGGCGCCGTGTATCGTGCGGCGGGAGCTGGCGACGGGTCAGGAGGCGGTCCTGGCAGGGGACATGGAAGGCGCGCCGCCCTTTGGCGAGCCGATTCTGTCGGGCTTGCTGGGGATGC
>CAZFUK010000050.1:0-15777 GCA_964522005.1 uncultured Anaerolineales bacterium
TCAACATCGTCTTCACCTCCATCGTGGACAACGCCATCGTCAATGCGGTCGAGGTTGTGCCCGCCGGCGGGGCGACACCGGCGCCGACGGCCACCCCCGTGCCGGCCCAGCCGACGCCTACACCAGTGCCGGTCCAGCCGACCGCGACGGCGGTTCCGAGCGGCTCGGCGGCCTACTGGGGCGCCTATCTGAGTGGCGCGCCGTGGGACATGTCGGTCCAGGATCGCTTCGAGACCATGGTCGGCAAGAGAGCGTCGCTCATCCCGCTGACCCTCATGTGGAAGAACGGCTCCGGCGCCTACGTTCCCTTCCAGACGACGATGATGGAGACCATCCGCCAGCGCGGCGCCATCCCCGTCGTTCTGTGGGGCGCATCGAACGGCACCAACGGGCCGAACCAGCCAGAGTTCAAGTCGGCCAACGTAGCCGCCGGCGCCCACGATGCCTACATCCGCCAGTTCGCGCGCGACGCGAAGGCCTGGGGCAAGCCCTTCTTCCTCAAGCTCAACCCGGAGATGAACGGCACCTGGAGCTGGCCCTGGAGCGACAAGCTCAACGGCAACCAGGCGGGCGACTTCGTCCGTTCCTGGCAGCACATTCGGGACATCTTCACCCAGGAAGGCGTGACGAATGCGACCTGGGCGTGGTGCCCGAACGTCCAGCGTTACGAGACGACGACCCTGCAGCAGGTCTTCCCCGGCGCGAATTATGTAGACTGGACCTGTCTGCACGGCTACAACTGGGGCTACAACCCGCAGACCCGCTGGCTCTCGTTCAGGGACGTCTACTCAGGCTATGACTGGCAGCAGTATGACAGCTACCGCATCATCACCAGCCTCGCGCCTGGCAAGCCCGTGATGCTCGGCGAGTGGGCGACGGACGAAGGCGACGACGGCGGCGCGCTCAAGGCGGCCTGGATCCGCGATGCCTTCGACGTCCAGATCAAGACGGCCTACCCCCAGGTTCGGGCCATTCTCTGGTACAACATCGCGGACGGGGCCGAGCGGTGGCCGGTGGAAAGCTCAACCGCCTCGCTCAACCAGTTCAAGGCCTCGATTGGGTCGAGCTACTACACAGTCAACAAGTACTCCAACTTCTGGAGCTCCCCCATCCCCGGCGCCACGCCGTAACGGTCGCCGCCGAGCGTACAGCAGAACCTCAGTCGGGCCATGCGATTGCATGGCCCGACTGTTTTCTAGGCGTGACCCGCCGGCTCGCGGGTGGCCCACAGCACCCCCTGGCGCGCATCAATGTCCTCGCGGCGCTCGATGTGGAAGCCCTGCTCGGTGAGGAAGGCAGCCAGCGCGTCGGGCGAGGCCGGCCCCCACTGGGAGTCGGGGATGCCGCGATGATACTCCAGGCGGAGACGGCGAATCCGCGCCAGGACGTCGGGCGGCGTGCTATAGAGACACTCGTACTCCGCCCCCTCGCAGTCCATCTTGAGCAGGTCGCATGTCTCCAACCCGTTCTGTTCAAAGACGTCGGCCAGGGTGATACACTCAATCTCTACGGCGTCGTCGGCCATCACGCGGCCGCTGGCATGGATGGAGTGTTGCACATCCTCCGGATACATGTAGAGCTGATACGTGCCGCGTTGCGCCGCCAGGCCAAGCTGATGCAGCGTGACCCGCTCGGTCAGCGCGTTGCTGACGATGTTGTGGCGCAGGAGCTGCATGTTGGCGGGCATCGGCTCAAAGGCATAGACCCGGGTACGCCGCGTGGTGGAGGCGGCATACAGGGCGAACAGGCCGATATGCGCGCCCACGTCAATCACCACCCCATCCTCCGGAATCACGCCATAGTCGTGCTTGAGGAAGATTTCGCCCAGGATGACGGTGTTAATGGGACTCTGGAGCGTGACCTGCAACCCGTTGCGAAACGTGTAGGCACGGACCGGGCGGGGGATGCGGGCGCAGTAGGCCAGGTAGTCGGTCGTGAAGGGCACCCAATCCTGCATCAAGCGCACCGTGCGCGGCAGGTAGGCGGCGTTGTGGACGATACGGCGCAGAGTGGAGGGGCGGACGTTCAGCATAGCGGTACTCCATCACAGTCAGGTCATCAGGTACTGCCAGGTCATCCGGTTGAACAGCGTTGAGCGAGGCCCAGGGATGAGCCGACTTCTTCACCCATCCCTGGGTCACCCATTATGTCACTAACGGAACGAGACGGCCGCGTGGGAGGCGGGTGAACGGTTCACCAGCGCCAGCCAGGTCTCCGGCTTGAGCGCCAGGCTGAGCGTATGCAGCGCCTGCTCGCCCCACGCCCAGCGCGCGGCGCCACCTCCAGTGTCGCCCACGTCGGCCGAGGTCAAGACGGTATCCGGCGCGACGAGACCCGGACTGACGGCTCCCGTCCCCGGCACGATCTCAACCGCCGAGACCATGGCGTTGTTGACCACCGAGGTAAAGACGATGTTGAGCACGCCGTCGGTGACGCTCGTGGTGAAGGAGCGGTCCAGGGCCGTCTTGGGCGTCGTCTGAGTCAGGATGTCGAAGTTGCTCAGGACGGTGGTTCCCTCGATGGCGACGTTGAAGACGCGCTGCCCCTGGCTCGTCCAGTAGACCTCAGCGAACTTGAGCGTGACGCGATAGGAGCCGTTGGGCACCCCGACGTTGTAGCTGAAGTTCCCGAAGCGCACGGTCTGGTAGAGCGGATCGTCGGTCGTATTGGCGATGTCGGCGGTGATACTGTAGGTCGAGCCGCCGCTGTAGCTCGTGTCGGCCGACCACACCCGCCCCTGGCCGTCCGTAAAGGTAGCGCCGCCCGAGTTAATGCGGCTCGTCGTTCCGCTGGGCGTGGCGGTGGGCGTCGGCGTCGGCGTTCGCGTCGCCGTCGGTGTGGGTGTGCGAGTCGCGGTAGGCGTGGGCGAGGCGGCGCTCGTCGGCGTGGGTGAGGCGGCGCTCGTCGGCGTGGCCGTCGGGGTCGTGGCGGGCACGACTTCGACCGCGTTGACGACGGGACTGTCCACCCCCGAGGTAAAGACGATGTTGAGCGCGCCGTCGCTGACGTTGACCGTGAAGGAGCGGTCCAGGGCGGTGTTCGGCGCAGTCTGCGCCAGAATGTCGAAGTTACTGAGGACCGTAGTCCCTTCAATGGCGACGTTGAAGACGCGCTGCCCCTGGCTCGTCCAGTACAACTCGGCGAACTTGAGGGTGACGCGGTACGCGCCGTTGGGCACCGGGATGCTATAGTTGAAGTTACCGTAGCGCTGGTTCTGGTAGAGTTGGGGGTCGGAGGTGTTGGCGATGCTCACCGACTTGGAGTACGTGGCGCCGCCGTTGAAGCTGGTATCCGCCGACCAGGGCCGTCCCCCTGTATCGGTGTACGCGCTACCGCCGGAGTTGATGCGCACCGTGGTACCGCCGGTCGCCTGGATGTTGCGGGCGAATTCCGACGTGTTGCCCTGACCGTCCGTTGCCGTGGCGGTCAGCCAGTCGCCCACATTGACGCCCGACAGCGGGATGGTGAAGACACCGCTGTTGTTGGGCGTGCCCGAGGCCACAAACGTCTTGCCCTGGCCGTACTGGCCGCTGCCCTGGTCCGTCGGGTTGGGCTGGGCGATGAACACCTCGACGGTGCAGGTCACACAGGCCGTACCCTGAATCTGGGTCGTGGTGGCCGAGATGAACTCGGGGAAGTTCAGCCCTTCGTTGGCGAAGGCATCGCCATCGCCTGGATCGTTCGGGCTGACGCCGTCTTGCCAGCCGAGGTCAATCCCCATCTGGGCGTTGTTGTAGATCGAGTTGCGGGTGATGGTGTTGTAGTCGTTCTCGTTGTTCGAGATCCACACGCCCTTGGTGGGGGAGTTGGTGATGATATTGCCCGGCCCGATCTTGTTGCCCGACGAGGGCCAACCGATCCAGACGCCATGCGACGCGAGCGGGAGGGGATTCCCGGTCACGCCGATGCCGATGCGGTTGTTGGCGACCTGGTTGCGGGTGGTGTACCAGCGGTCGATCAGGATCGCTTCGTAGACCATGTTGCCCATGACGTTGTCGGAGATGACGTTATCCGACACGCCATCCTCGCAACGCACGGCGTACTGGCCGAGCTGCGCCCAGGCCGGGGCAGTCGTGCCAGTGGGGTCGGTGCCGAAGTAGTTGCCGACGATGCGGTTGCCGACCGTCGTGGTGTCGTGGGAAATCTCCACGCCCGTCCAGTCGTCGCCCGAGATCAGGTTGCGCTCGTTCTGGCCGGTCCCGCCGATGACGTTGTAGGACGCGCCGACGTTGATGTCAATGCCGTGGCGCAAGTTCGCCAGCCGCTTGTCGCCACGCGGGCCAGGGCCGATCAGGTTGTTGACGATGACGTTGTTGTCGCTGCCCTCATGGTGGAAGATGATGCCCTGGCTGGCGTTGCCGGAAATCACGTTGCGGTCGGCCAGGTTCGCCGCCCCGATGCGATTGTTGTTGGCGCCGTGGTCAATGCTGATGCCGTCGGACAGGTAGACCCAGGTGGTCGCCTGGTAGACGCCCGCCGCGTCGGTGCCGATATAGTTGCCGGCGATGAGGTTGTTGCTAGAGCCGGCCCCATCCAGCCAGATTTCGCGTTTGACACCAAACAGGGCCAGGCCGCGAATGACGTTGTTGGCCGAGGCCACCACAAAGGCGTCGAAGCTGTCCTCGCCCGGTCCGGTGACCTGGACCTTCAGCGCCGCGTTACTGACCAGGGGGTCGGTGTTCGCCACCGCGCCCGGCTGGGTGTAGCCGTCAATCGTCGTGCCGCCGGAGAGGTCGTTGAGGTAGGGCAGGGTCGTGGTCAGGGTGATGGTACGCACGCCCCCGCCTGGGATGTTGAAGTTGATGGTATCGGCCCCGGCGTGGGCGTTGGCCTCACTCATCGCCGCACGGAGCGTACAGACGCCGCCAGCGGTGGCGCAGACGCCGTCACCGATGTTCGCGTCATCATCGTCCGCTTCCGAGTTAACGGTGAACACCGAGGTTACCGCCTCGACGCCATTGGCGTCTGCGGCGCTCTCCAGGCCAGTCGCCTCAGCCTCCCCATCCGCTTTGGAGCGGCGGGTGGGGTCGGGGCTATAGTTGGTGGCGACCATCTGGAGGTCAGCCACGTCCAGGCAGCTATCGTGGTTCACATCCCGTTGGGGATAGCGCAAGTCGCCGCAGGCCAGGCCCAACTCGCGCATCTGGGTCCACGCCACCGCGATCTGCTGGGTGTCGGCAAAGTTCACCAGCCGATCGCCGGTCAGGTCGAAGGGACCGGCCGGGGCTGTCGGCGTCACAGGGCGCGGCTGCGGGGCGCCCTGGTCGGGGGCGGGATAGAAGCGCGCGTCGCCCGGGCCAAGCACCTGCACGCGCCAGGTGCGGGTCGGGATGTCCACGCTAACGGGCGTGCCGTCGGCGGTGACAAAGATGGCGCTCGTCAGCTTGATTTCGAACGAGCCGGGTTTCTCGGCGGTCACGCCAAAGTCGGCCAGGTTGACCGTGCCCTGCGCGCCGACGCGCTGTCGAGCGGTGGCGCGGCCGTACTTCAAGCAGTCGGCGAACGGGCAGGAGTACAGGCCAAAGGTCACGCCGTTGGTCCGCTCCACGGGGCCGAGGGGCTGGACCTGGCGACCAAAGCGGCGCACGTCGTTGTCGCGCTGGTGCAGGCGATCCACTTCGACCGCTGTACCATCATAGCTCAGGTTCATCTCGTAGCCAGCGAGGTTGACGGCATTGCGCACCCGAATGCGCATCACCACGGGCTGGTAGAGCTGGACTTGAGTCGGAACGTCAATCTCGAGGGACGGCGCGGGGGGCGCCGCCTCGGTCGGGCGCGCCAGGCCGTTGGCGGCCCACACCACTGCCCCTACCACGAGGCAGCGAAACACCACAGTTAGCCGAGTGTGCCGAGACACAGCAGAGGGCAAGTGAAACATGCGACTACCTTTCCAGTAACATCACTTCCGCCCGAGGGCAGCCAACGGGGATACAACGCTTCCCCCCGCAACCAACGATGTAGCAGATGTAGCAGAGCCTACGGTCTGGGTCAGGGGGCCGAGGCGTCCACCACCTTCAAATCATCGAACGTAAACACGACGGGCGCATTGGTCGCGCTGCCCGCCAGGTAGGTCCGCAGGCCCACCGCGCCGGGCGTCTGAAGCTCGCCTGTCGTGTCCATCACCTCGTACTGCCAATCCCACGGTTCGGGCTGGCCGTCCGCCCACACCCGCATGCGGAGGCGAGTCGTCGCCCGCCCCTCCACCTGGACGCGAACCCAGAGGTAGCGGTTGGGCGCGTAGACGAGCGTCGGAACCGCCATGACCGGGCCGAGCACCGTCGCCTCGCCGTTGACCACGCGCTGGGAGTAGAGTTCCGCGCCGCCGTAGTCGGTCAGGCGGAGCGTGCTGAGATAGACGTCCGCGCCGGCCTGGCGCGACTCGAAAATGGCGTACTGGCCGTTGCCGGTGGGATACTTGTCTGTCTTGAGGCGGAAGGTGGCATCCACGTTCAGGGCATTGACGGCGGCCAGTTCGGCGCGCCGCTCCGCGCGGGCGAACGGCAGGGTGATGGAGGCCGCCGAGCCGGTCAGGCGGAAGTCGCCCAGGGGACCCCACAGGCTGTAGGCGCCGCCGATGTCCGCCGAGCGCCAGCCGGCCGCGGCGGGTCGGTCGAAGCTATCGAGGGCATACGCTCGAGCGCTCTCTCGCGCATCCGGCGGGCGGGGGGCCACCTTCGCTACTGGCGGCGTGGCGAGCGGCGGCTGTCGCAACACGCCGGGCAGATACACCTTCCACTGCCCTTCACCCTCGTTGGCTGGCTGGGTCGCCGTCGGTTCAGGCGTGGCCGGGGTGGGGGAGACGACCTCCGTCACTGTCGGCGTGGGCGTCGTCGGTTCAGGCGTGGCCGGGGTGGGGGAGACGACCTCCGTCGCCGTCGGCGTGGGCGTCGCCGGCTCAACCGTCACGGTCCCCGACGGCGTAGGGCTGGGCGTGGCGGGTTCCGCCGTGGCAGTAGCGCTCGGCTCGGGCGAGGGTGTGGCCGCGCCGGGTGGGTCGCTATAGTGGTCGGCAATCATCTGCAAGTCGGCCACGTTGAGGCAGGCGTCGTGATTGACGTCCCGCTCCGGGTAGGGCAAGTCACCACACGCCAGACCCCGCTCGCGGAGGGTAGTCCACGGGATGGTGACCTGGACGCTATCGGCGTAGTTGACCAGGCCATCGCCCGTGAGGTCGAACGGTCCGGCCGGCGCAGTGGGCGGTTGGGGCACCGGGTTGATGTCGGGCGCGGGCGCGGCGTACAGCGGCCCCGTGGCGGTCGGGCCGACCTGGACCTGCCAGGATTGGGACGGCAGGGTCACGGACACGGGCACTCCAGCAGCGCTGACCAGGAGCGCATTCCCCAGCTTGATTTCGACCGTCCCCGTCACGTTGGGGGTCAGGGACAGGTCGGCGAGGCGCACCGTGCCGCTCGCGCCGCCGGTTTGACGGGGGCTGGCGGCGGCCGGGTAGACGCAGTTGGCGAAGGGGCAGGAGTAGAGGCCGAAGATGGCGCCGCTGGGCCGCTCAACCGGCCCCAGGGGTCCGATGTCGCGCCCCATGGCTCGAATGTCATTGTTGCGCTGACGGAGGCCGCTGAACGTCAGGGCGGCCGGGTCATACAGCAGCGTTAGCTCGTAGCCGCCGATGTCCACCGCGTTCTGCACGGTGACAGTGATCCGAATGGGTTGCCCCATCTCCACCTGGCGCGGCACCTCCAGGACGAGGGCAGGGTCGGCCTGGTCAGCATACAGGGCGTCCGCCCGATAGACGACTGCCGCCGCGACGCCCAGGACCAGCAACGCCAGCCCCAGCCAACCGCCCGCCCCCTTCCAACGACTAATATGATATGGCCTCATCCGTACCCCCTCTCCGCCTATCCGGCACGGTAAATACTGAACACCGCGTTTACGTCGGCCGGCTCCAGGTCAATCTCCTGGACGCAGCGCCGTCGCGCCAGGTCATAGCAGCCGATATGGCTGCCTCGGACACGCTTGAACCCGCGCAACAGCCAGGCGACATTCTCACGCGTCTGGGTGGGGCGAATGCGGGAGAAGCCGACCCAGAGACGGTCGCCCTCAAACAGCAGGCTGCGGCACCAGCCCAGCAGGGTCCCTTCGGGATGCATGCTGTTGAGGTCAATCACCTCCTCAACCTGTAGGGTGGCCGGGTTAGCCACGATGATTCTCCCGCTCACGCCCGTGAAGTACACCCGCCCCTGGTGCACGACCCCATCGTGGATGCGCTCCTCGCCCAGGGGAATGCGCTTCTCTGGGTGGGTGAGACTGACGGTATCCGACTGGTGAAAGCGCGTGACCCACAGTTCGTCGCCAACGGTGTACACGTAGTTCGGGTGACCCCGGTGCGGCTTGGTGCTGGGGACTTTGCGATAGTCGGTGGCCGGGGAGAAGCGCGCCCACGGGTCCTCGCCCAGGACGTTCCAGACCTGGCAGACCTCCCCGTCCAGCGTCATCTTCAGCACCAACTCCAACCCGGCGCTCGCCACCAGCAGCGTGCCATCCGGCGCGGGGCACACGTGGTGGACGTCGTTGAACCAGGGGTGGGAGATATAGGCGACCCGCTTGAAGTCGGGCAGGCTATAGACCATGACCTCGGTCTGGGTGCAGGCATACAGCCGGTTGCCCGCCACGGCGCCGGCCTGGAACAGGATTTCCGACGCCTCGGCGGGCCGCACGTCTTCAGGCGAGACGTAGTCCACACACGGCTCCCACTGGCCTGTCTCGCTATCCACCCGGACAATCAGCCCTTTTTGATAGCCGTGCCAGTCCTGGTTGGCGGCGGCCAACGAGCGGAGGCTCCGCTGCTGGCCGCCGACCACATACAGTTGTGTCATACTGCTACCTCAAGCCGGCCTTCCGTCTGCACAAAGCCTTGCTCCGCCAGATGCTCCATAATGCGGTGGGCGTTGACTTCGGGGCTATGGCGCACCGTATCCAGCGTGATCTCCGCATTGAGCGGCGCTTCATACGGGTCGTCAATGCCGGTGAAATCCTTGATCTCGCCACGCCGCGCCTTGGCGTACATGCCCTTGGCGTCGCGCTGCTCGCAAACCTCCAGCGGGGTGTCCACGAACACTTCCACAAAGTTCTCCGCCCCCACCATGTTGCGCACATCGTTGCGTGTGGCGCGGTAGGGGCTGACCGCCGCGCAGATGACCACGCCGCCGTGGCGCACCAACTCAGCCGCCACGAAGCCGATGCGGCGGATGTTGGTGTCGCGGTCCTCTTTGCTGAAGCCCAGGCCCTTGGAGAGGTGCGTCCGCACCACATCGCCGTCGAGGACCGTCACCTGGCGGCCGTGTTCGAGCAGCAGCATGGTCAGGATGTCGGCCGTGGTGGACTTGCCCGCGCCGCTCAAGCCGGTAAACCAAATGCAGACACCCTGGCGGTGGCGGGGTGGGTAGGCGTCGGCCAGGATGGTGGCGACTTCGGGCCGGGTGAACCAGTCGGGCAAGGTCCGGCCCCGGTTCAGGTACTCTTCCCGCACCTGGGTACCGGAGATGGAAGCGGTGCGGGCATCCCCCTGCACGCGCGAGATTTCCTCATAGCGGCGGTCGTCCTGGAGATAGACCAGCTCGCGGAAGGGCACCATGCGCACGCCCAGCTCGTCGGCGTGCCGCGCGACCACCTCCTGCGCGTCATAGGGACCGTAGAAGGGGCGGCCCTGCGAGTCCTTGCCGGGGCTGGCGTGGTCGCGGCCGACAATAAAGTGGTTCGCGCCGTAGTTGCGGCGAATCAGGGCGTGCCAGAGGGCTTCGCGCGGCCCGGCCATGCGCATGGCGACAGGCAGCAGCGACAGCAGGATGCGCTTGGGGTCGTAGTGGCCCTGCGCCAACGCCTTGTAGGTGCGGACGCGGGTGAAGTGGTCCACGTCGCCGGGCTTCGCCATGCCCACCGTCGGGTGCAGCAGGAGCGTGGCGTCCACTTCCTGGATCGCCCGCTTGGTGAGTTCCTCATGGACGCGGTGCAAGGGGTTACGGGTCTGGAAGGCGACCACGTTGGCGCGGCCCAGGCGGCTCAGGCGTTCGCGTGTCTGCGCCGGGGTCAGGCGCAGCTCGGCGAAGTCGTAGCGGGGCGGCAACTGGAGCACGCGCAGCCGGCCGGCCAGGTTGGCCTTGCCCCAGCGGTGCATCTCGGCGACGAGAGGATGGCGCAGGTCCTCGGTGCCAAACACCTTGCGCGCCGCCTCCGTCAAGTCCCAGGGGTAGATTTCCTCGACCGTCATCACGGCCAGCAACTGGTTCTTGGCGTCGCGCAGGGCGATGTCGCGGTCCAGGTGAAGCTCGTCAGTCGGCTCGGCGGGCAGGGTGATGGGGATGGGGAAGAGGTGGCCGTCAGCCAGCCGCATCTCGTCCAGCGCGCGCTGGTAGTCGGCCTGGCCCATGAACTGGGTCAGGGGCGAGAAGCCGCCCACGGCCAGCAGCTCCAGATCGCACAGCGACCGCTCGGAGAGCTGAAGCGAGGGCAAGCGATTGGCATACGCTTTCACCTCGTCCAGCATCTCCGCTGGCACCGTCAAATCCACCAACTCTCCCCCATAAGGCTGAATGAGACTCTGTTCTTGAAGTGTACTCACCGTCTGTTTCCTCTGTATGATGTCTAGATTATGTCTATGATTCAGCGCAGATAGCGCTGACCAGGAGTTCGACTTCCTGGGTCGTGCGGCAGCGCACCAGTTTGTGGTCAAAGCGGGCCAGATAGGTCTCCGTCACCAGGCGCGTCATCGGCCCTTTGTCAGCGCATGGCTCCACAAGCCCCTGCCCGTTGTAGTACTGCCAACTCACGTGCATGAGGATGCTGAGCAGGCGGAGGTTGCGCTGGTAGTCGTGGACGCGGGAGATCTTGCGCAGCCCCGGCTGGCGCTTGGCCTCCTGTAGCCCGCCCTTGGCGAAGCGCAGCAGGATGCGGCGGAACGCGGTATACCAGGGCACACAGTCCAGCCAGACGACGACATCCGCCTGGGCAAGGATCGGCTCGGTCCAGCCGAGCCACATCCCTTCAGTCACCCAACTCGACTCGGCGGCGATGTCGTTCACCTCGGCCAGCCTGACCTCCAGCGGCCGCCAGGTGTATTCAAGCCCCTCGAACGCGATGCGGTCGAGTTCGTACATCGGGACATGGAGGTCCTGCGCTAGCCGACGGGCGAGAGACGTCTTGCCGCTGCCCGGCCCGCCCACAATATGCACCCGCCGGGGCAGTCGGCCATCCGCCATCCGGCGCGCTAGCCAGGCAGTCGCCAGCTGAGGAGTACCCGTTGGCTGAGGCGCAAGCGTCACGGCTGTATCGTGGAGGGCGCCCAGGCCCCAGAATGGATTCCCCGTAAACTCCTTCATCACGAGCCCCTTGTGTTAACTAGCCCGGCGCAGAAAACGGCGCACCTGCGTCATCAGAATCACCACCGCCACGAGGCTCTGGCTGACCAGCCAGGCGACGCCCACGCCCACAATGCCATACCTCTGCAAGCCGACAAAACTCAGCGTCAGCGTGAGGGCGGCCAGGCCGCCCTGGATGGCGACGATACGCCACACGTGGTTCTGGACGCGGGCGAGCGCCACGTACAGCACACATACAATGTTGGGAATCACCCCCAGCGTCAGCAGCCGCAGGAGGGTCACGCCCTCTTCGGCGTAAGCCCGCCCGAACAGGTGCAGGATGAAGGGCGCGCCAATGAGGAGAACGACCACAAGAGGGCCGACCAACTCCACGGTATGACGCAGACTGGCGCGGCCATACTTGCTGATGCGGCGCTCGTCGAGCGCGCCCTCCACCGTTAGCGACATGCTCATGCTCATGGCGACCAGACGGAGCGACGTCGTGATCATCCACGGCAGGTAGAAGTAGGCCCCCGCCTCGCTCCCGGCCAGCGAAACCACCAGCAGCGGCAGCAGCATAGTACCAGCGGTGTTGAACAAGGACGCCAGGTAATTGCCGGCCACATAGCGCTTCACCACATCAGCCTGAAGGGGAACGAGCGGCGCCTCACACGTCGCGCGGTGCTGCGGCAGCAGGCGGCCCATAATCAGGCCGTGCATCGGCAGGATGAGCAGAAAGCCGGGGATGATCCAGGCGCCCAGGATGCCATAGTCCGGCCACGACTGGGCGAACCAGACCAGCAGGAGAACCTTGACGAGCGCCACGAAGCCGTTGCGCGTCGCCACCCAGGTCGCCTGGCGCAGGCCGGTCAGCGCGCCGTCCTGCATCTGGAACACACACGACGTGACCACCAACACCACAAAGGCCAGGGCGGCCCAGGGCGTGGCGGTCAGGAAGGCCAGTGTGGGCGACCAGACGCGAAGGCCGACCAGGAAGACCAGGCTGGCGAGAATAGCGCCCAGGAAGCTAATCAGATACGAGACGTAGAGCAGCCGGTTGCTCGACGGCCCGGCGCTGGGCAGGAAGCGCGTCAATGCGCCGTCGAGGGAGAAGCCGGCAACCCCGACCAGGAACAGCATGGCCGAGATGACGGCCGAGTTGAGGCCGACCACTTCGGGCGGATAGTAGCGCGCCGCCAGCACCCAGTACAGCATGCCGAGGGCGGACGTGAGGGCCGCGCTGACCATCAAGGCGTAGGCATTGCGGTACAACGGCGTCCGCACATGCTCAATGAACCGTCCAACAGGTAGCATCGCTACCGCATTACTTAGTTTCGTCATGACCGCTTACTCAGAGACGACTTGCAGATAGGCGTCGTACAGGGTGGTTAGAATGGGCGTCATGACCGACGTGCGCAGCCGGCGCGGCAGCGGCAGAGACGCCTGGTAGCTCTCAAACTCGGCTTGATAGGCCGCGTAGTCGGGCGCCCGTCCCTGGCTCAACTCGCGAACCAGGCGGCGGTCCGGCGCGTCCATCGTCATGGTGATGGGATGAACAAAGTACACATTCGGGTCCAGGACCCAGCGCTGAAGCTCCAGCGGTGAGTGGCGCTCCAGATAGCGCACCGCGCTCGCCACCGGATACGGGAAGTTGCGCGGCTTGCAGCCCAACGTCACCGCCATCGTCGCCCACACCATCTCTTCCAGGTCGCGCAGGCTCGACTGGTCAATGCGGGTCAGCAACTCCTCCAATTGGGGGAACTGGAGCAGCCGCGCCGCGTAGTCGTGGCGGAAGACCTGGCCGGGGTTAAAGGCCCCATAGGGGTAGCGCGTGCCAAAGAGCGGCTGCCAGATGCCCTCCCACTTATAATTGAAGCGGCGTCCCGTGGTACGCGGCGTCCAGGGCGGCATCTGGCGGAACAGGACCGCCATGTACGCGCTATCCTGCATCACCCGACTGAGATAGGCGTCCAGGCCGGGCTTGATGAGCAGAACGTCCGAGTCCAGGGTGACCAGGAAGTCGTACGTCCGCCGCTCCTCGGCCAGCCAGCGCATGACCTCGTAGTGGAAGCGGGCGACGCGCTCATACTCCAGCGGGCGGCTGTAGGGACACACATCTATGCCCAGGCCATCGGCCAGGTTGGGATCACGGCCACCGTTGAACAGCACAATGTCCGAACCTGGAGCAAAGTGGCGAATGTTCGCCACCAGGTCGGCCAAGCAGTCGGGTTTGTTGTGGGCCAGCAGCGCAAAGCAGAGCTTCGTCATTCAATCCTCAGGAGTGTAGGGGACTGCGTCACGCTTCAGGAGGCGTCGGGCCAGAAGACACCCTGGCGGTAGACGACATCGGGTTTGTCCGCGCGGTAGAGCAGCGCCCGCACCGGCTCGGCGGCCGGCAAGTCTTTGGGCAGGACGGGCATGATTTCCCAACTCTCGCCCGGCTTGAGGGCGATGGCGGACCACTCGCCCAGCACGCGGTCGCCGCTCACCAACTCCAGCCGATAGCTGGCCGGCGCGGCTTCCTGGTTGTGAATCCCGACGCGGAGGACGCTGTGGTCCGTTTCGCTCACCGGAATCATCCACAGTTGGGTGAAATCTGGGCCAGGCTGGGCGAGCGCGCCAACGCGAGCGACGCCGACCGACAGGCCCACCGCCACCAACGCCAGGCCCAGCAGCGCCGCCTGGAGCCAGGGAACCGACCCGGCAGGTCGGGTCAGCCCCTCGCGCTGGCTCGGCAGCGGGAGCCGCCGCCGACGGTAGTAGGCCACCAGGGCGCCCGACCATGTCAGCGCCGCCAGATATGTCGCCCAGCCCTGGACCCGCAGCCCGTTGGGGAACACGTTGAGGACGAGGCCCCCGAGCGCGCTGGCCGCCAGGCTCAGGCTCAGCGCAAACAGCGCTTGCTCACCCGGCGTCAGGGCGCGGCGCGGGAAGAGGGCCGCCATGACCGCGTAGCCCGGCAGAATCAGCGCCAGGAGCGATCCCAGCGCTACCCGCAGCACAAGGTTGTCCACACCGGCCAGGGCGGCCAGCAGCGCCAGCGCCGCGATCACCGTCGCCAGGATGAGGTCATTGAACCGACTGTTCACGGGCAAGCGCTCCTACATCGTAGATTTGAATGGCCCCGTCATCGAAGACCCGGTTGATGAGCGGCGCCTGGTCGAACTTATCCAGCGCCTCGGTCATCTTTGCCTCATCCGGGTTCTTCAAGTAGCGGCTGGCGATACGCGGAACCTGGATCAGCCGGCGGTCCACTACCATGTACTGGATACGTCCCTGCAGGATGGTATCCAGGGGTGTGCCGTCCCAGACACGCGTGTACAGCACCCAGGCCGGCTCCACGCTACCACTGACCGAGGTACGCACGTGCTGGTCGCCGTAGGTCGCCATCAGGCTCGTGTTGACGCGGTCGGCGCCCACGATGTTGTCGGGTCCCAGGTAGGCCGCCGTCCACTCCGCCGCCGCAATGCTCCTGGCATCTACGGATCGAGTATCCTGGCCCGGCAGGTACGGTCCGGGCAAGAGCCAGAGGCTTGTCCAGCCGGTGGTAATACCGCCCGCAAACACGACGGCGACAGCGGCGATAACGGCCAGGCTGCGCAGACGGAACCAGCGCCCGCGCAGCCAGAGCTGGACGACGCCCAGGGCGACAATGAAGCCCACCGCGACAAACAGAAACTCCGCCGCTCGATAGCCCGCCTCCCAACTGGTGGAGGAGAGACGCAGGAGCAGACTGGCGGGGTAGCCGAGGGCGGCCAGGGCCAGGGCCAGGGCCGCGCTGCGCGAGCGATAGCGCCGCCAGACCTGCCAGACGCCAAAGGGCAGAGCCAGAGTGAGCAGCCCGACCGAGCCGAAGCCGGCCAGCCGCTGCCAGAGGGGCGCCACGCCGTCGGACGAGACAAAGAGTTGGCGCGCCGCCTGGGGCCGCCCCACGACCAGGTTGACGAACTCACCGCTCGCCTTGGAGACCGAGGGGAAGAGATAGTCAATCACGATGGTCGCCACGAAGACGACCCACAGGATATTGCCCACCACGGCCAGGGCCGTCATGTCTACGGGCACGCGGTCCGTCCCCCAACGGCGACTGACCAGCCAGGTGGCGGACCACAGCACCAGGAAGCCCGTGAGCATGAAGGCGGTCAGGTGGTGGGAGGTGACCAGGCCGCCGAGCGCCAGGCCGGCCATGATCGTGAAGCGCAGGTAGTGGGAGGCGCGCCCAGACTGACGCCGCGCCAGCGTATACAGGACGACGGCCCCGAACGACAGGGCGAGTGACTCGTACTTGAACATCGCGTTGAAGAACAGGAAGTTCGGGTTCCCCATGTAGAGGACCGTCGCCAGCCCGGCCACCTGGGGCGAGCCTGAAATCTGCTCAAAGAACAGGCACAAGGCCAGGACGAAGACCAGGCGCGCCACGCCAATCACCACCACGCCCGCCTCAAACGGGGGCAACCCCGTCAGGCTGGTC
>CAZFUK010000051.1:0-15676 GCA_964522005.1 uncultured Anaerolineales bacterium
GGCCGGCGGGTAGCCCTGCATGGTATAGCTGACGGGGTTGGGAGCGGCCGCGCCGAAGTTCACCGCGCCGTTACCATAGTTGTTCTCGCCTGAGTTGGCGCGCGAGATAAACTGGTTGCTGAGGAACCCGCCATCCGAGATGTACATCGCCATCAGCTTGACAGTGGCCTGGCCCACCGCCAGGCTGCCACTCGTCGCGCCGCCCGACAGCGGAATGCGGGCCTCGAAGCCGCGCGTCGTGCTGGAATTGAGGGGATTGCCCCTCAGATTGGGGGAGGTGTTGTCGCCGAGGAAGCTGTCGGGGCCGCCGCCGCTGCTCGCGACACCCGAGAGGGTATAGAGGTTCCAGAAGTAGTTGTTGGTGGGGTCGGTGCCGATGACCAGGGCATAGTCGGGCGTGAAGCCGGCGTCAAACGTCGTACCGGAGTTGAACTCGTCCACGCCCTGCGGCGCGCCCGCGCGGCCGAAGTTGCCGTCGGTGTAGCCGCCGAATGGGTAGCTGGACTGGCCGCCGGGCACGGAGTCGATGAAGACCAGGATGCGGTTGCCGTTCTGGACGTTGCCGGCGACGCCGAGGTAGAAGTAGGTCGCGTCGTTGGTGGCGTACAGGGCGTTGATCTCGTGGCCGGCGCCGAAGCCAGGGGTCGGACCGCCCGCGCTCGTGCCTAACAGCGTCCACTCCGGCTCGTTCAGCGTGCCGTCAATGGCAATGCCCTGCGGCGCGGCGACCCGGTCCGGTTCGGGCATAGCGGCCTGGACGCTCGAGCGCAACACAAACAAGGCCCCCACGAGCAGGGCCAACGCTACCCAGACTCCCATCGATGCGAGGCGGCGATGCATCGACTCCCCCTTTTACCCATATATACCTGGCGGCGGCAATTAGGCGCAATTCTGCCACAAACCGTGTCAATAGTCAACACCGCGCCCGGGGGAGGCAGGGCTGTTTCAAAGTCGTAGACCGCCCCGAACCCCTCCCCCGGCCCCTCCCCTACAAAGGGGGGGGGGACTTGACCTTGACTGGCCCCCCTCCCTTGGCACGGAAGAGCCTGTCCTGAGCACCGCGAAGGAGGGCGGGGGAAGGGGTCGAGGACGAGTACGACTTTGAAACAGGACTTATGCGGTAAGACGACCCTGCAAGCGTTTTGAAACAACCCTGCTGGCGTCGGGCGTCCCCGGACATGGCGCCGGCCGGCGTTTGGCCTAGGGCTGACCGTCCCAGTCGCCGACCAGCGGCACATCGTTGGCCGCGCCGTAGCTAAAGGCGGTGTTGGAGCCGCCCGTGTCGTTGGTGTTGCGCAGGTAGAAAGCGCCGTTGCGGAAGACGCCCACGGTGTCCACGGTGTCGGCGTTCCAGTCACCGACGACGGGCACGTCGCCACTCGTCCCGTAGTTGAAGATCAGGTCGGCCGGGCCGGTGGTCAGCGAGTTGCGCAGGTAGAAGGCGCCGTTGCGGTAGACGCCAATCTCGTCGCGACCATCGCCGTTCCAGTCACCCACTACCGGGATGTCGCCGGCCGCGCCGTAGGTGAAGGCCAGGTCGGGCGAGCCGGCGGAGTTGCTGTTGCGCAGGTAGAACACGCCGTTGCGGAAGACGCCGACGGTATCCGTCCCGTCGCCGTCCCAGTCCCCCACCACTGGCCGGTCCGAGGCCAGGCCAAAGTTGAAGGCGAGTTCGCTCGGTCCGGTGGAGTTGGCGTTACGCAGGAAGAAGGCGCCGCCGCGGAAGACGCCGATGGTCTTGACGCGGTCGCCGTTCCAATCGCCCACCAGGGGCGTGTCGCCGGCCGCGCCGTAGCTGAACGCGAGGTCCGCGCCACCGGTGGTGTTGGAGTTGCGCAGGAAGACGGCGGCGTTGCCGGGACGGAAGACGCCGGGCGTATCGGCGTTGCGGTTGGCGAAGCGGTACACACCGCCCCCGCTCAGGTCCAGGACGTAGAGTTCGCCGGCCTCGTCCTCGCCAAACGCCCCAATGCGGAAACTGGTGTCCGTCAGGGGGGTCATGGTTGCCCCGTTGAGCGTCCAGATTTCACCAGAGCAGTAGTCGCCAAAGACGTAGCGGCCGGCCGGAAAGACGCCTTCGCGCCCCCGGTAGGCGTAGCCGCCGGTGACCGAGCAGCGCCCGTTGGAGTGGTCATAGTCCACCACGGGCGGCGTGAAGCCGGACTGCGAGCACAACGAGGGGTCGTTGCCACTGCAACTGGTGCCCTCGTAGACGCGCCAGCCGAAGTTGAGGCCACTGACGCCGGCGGCTACCCGGTCAATCTCCTCGCGGCTGCCCTGCCCCACATCGCCAATCCACATCTCGCCGGTCTGGCGGTCGAAGCTGAAACGCCACGGGTTGCGTAGGCCGTAGTGCCAGATTTCGCCGCGCGGCGTGGGGGTCGCGGTGCTGTTGACGAAGGGGTTGCCCGTCGGCACGGCGTAGTTCTTACCACCGCTCGTATGGTCCACGTCAATGCGCAGGATCTTGCCCAACAGGGTGTCGCGGCGCTGGCCGTTGTTGTTGGGGTCGTTGGCGCCGCCGCCGTCGCCCATGGCGATGTACAGGTAGCCGTCGGGGCCAAAGGCGAGTTGGCCGCCGTTGTGGTTGGCGGCGGGTTGGGTGACCGTCAGGATGGTGAACGCCGAGGCCGGGTCGGCCACGTTGGGGTTGTCGGCCCGCGTCTCGTAGCGCGCGATGACGGTGTTGCCCGCCGTGTCGGTGTAGTCTACATAGAAGTAGCGGTTGGCCACGCCGTCATAGTTCGGGTGGAAGGCCAGGCCGAGCAAGCCTTGCTCGTTGCCGGTCGAGACGAGGGTGTGAATGTCGAGGACGAGGGGATGCGGCCCGGCGCCGGGCTGCATCAGGCGGATATAGCCCCCCTTCTCGGCGATAAAGCGGCGGCGGGAGCCGTCGCCGGCGTGGGCCATGGCGAGCGGCTGGCTAAAGCCGCTGGCGAACGGGACAAGCGTTACCGTCGCCTGCGGGGCGGCGGGGGCGGGGTCGGGGGCGGCGGCCAGGGGCTGGCTCACGGCCCACACCAGGGCAAGCGACAGCAAGCAGACGCAAACGGCATACAGCGGGAAACGGGAACGCATGGAGCCTCCAGGAAAGCAACGCTAGCGGGGTGACCAGGGTATAACAGGATACTATGTATACGTCTCTATACCACTCGCCCTTGCAATAAGCAAACACCGCGCCACCCCTACCGAACGGCAGTCCCCCAGAGTATGACTTTTATGACCCTCTTGACATTAATCAACAAGTATGTTATACTGATTAACACTTGATGACTGTATGATACATTCACTTAATCAAGCAGAAGTGCTGTAGGATGCCTTAATCGCCCCGCCCCCCTACTCTCCACTGCGGTAACATCCTCACCCCAGGCACAGGGCGCCAATGTAGCTTCCCGCGCGGTTTCTGCTCAGCTGTACTTCATCCTGCCCAGACACTGGCCCAGACACAATTTAAGAACCCAGGAGGGACAAGCATGGCTCTACTCATGGTTGGAGTGGCCCTGGCATGGCTGCTTGCCGTTGGCTTGCTCTGGTTCAGCTATCGCCTGTTCGTGCAGAACGGGCGGACGCTGCTGCGCGTCGAAGCCCTGGAGGCGCGGGTGGCAGCCCTGGAGCAACAGGGCGCAGGCGCCGCCCCGGTCCAGGCCGCCCCCAGCGTGCCGGCCGGTCTGGCGGTTGGACAGCCCGCGCCCCCGTTTGAACTGCCCGCTCTCGATGGCACATCGGTCTCGCTCGCGCGGTTCCGGGGCAAGCGCGTGCTGTTGGTGTTCTTCAGCCCCGGCTGCGGCTACTGCACTCGCATGGCCCCCGACCTCGCCACGCTCCCGACCGACGGAGCGAACGGCCGCCCCATCCCCCTCGTCGTGAGTACAGGGGGGGTCGAAGAGAACCGCAAGCTGGCGGCCCAGGCCGGTCTACCCGGTCCGGTCCTGCTCCAGAAAAGCGGTGAGCTGGCCGCTCAGTACCAGACCTATGGCACACCGATGGGGTATCTGATTGATGAGGACGTCCGCATCGCCAGCCCGCTCACGGTGGGCGCAGACGCTCTACTCGCCCTCGCCCGGCCACGGGCAGGCGCGAATGGCGCCTCCGCCCACAGCGTCCCCATCGCCCTTCCCGCCTCCCCGCCCCCGACCAACGGAGCGACCAACGGGAAGCCGCATCGGTATCAGGGCAATCGTTCGCTCCAGGATAGCCACATCAACCGTCAAGGCTTGCGCGCCGGGACGCCCGCGCCCGACTTCCGCTTGCCGCGCCTGGATGGGGGCCACCTGGCGCTGCGTGACTTCCGAGGGCAGCGCGTGCTCCTCGTCTTCTCGGACCCGGAGTGTGGACCCTGCAACGACCTTGCCCCCCACCTGGAACGCCTCGCCCAGCAGCGGCCTGATCTCCAGCTGGTGATGATCAGTCGAGGCGGGCGCGAGGCCAACCAGGTCAAAGCCGCCCAGCATCACCTCTCTTTTCCCATCGGTCTCCAACGCAGTTGGGAGGTCTCGCGTGACTATGGCATGTTCGCCACGCCTATGGGCTACCTGATTGACGAGCAAGGGGTGCTGGCGAGCGATGTCGCGGTCGGCGTTGACGCCATACTGGGACTGGTAGCTACAGAGGTCGTGTGCTAGCGACGCTGTGCCCCCGCGCGGGCGGCGCCCCTAACCTCTAACTAACCGCTACTACCGCTACTACCGCTACTTATGAAGGAGAAGGTTATGCATTTCGATGACCTGTCCAAGGCTCTGGCGAGTACTATCTCACGCCGCGAGGCCATCCGCCTCCTCTTGAGCAGCCTGGCGGCCGCCTGCCTCGCGGCGGTCGGCCTCAACAAGGCGGCGGCGGACAACAGCGACTGCGCGCACTTCTGCGATGCGATCTATCCTCCTGGACCGGAGCGCGGCCAATGCAAGAGCCAGGCGGCGCATGGCTACGGCATCTGCTACCAGTGCGGCCCGGCGGCGCCGGCGGGTCACGGCCAGGTGTGTGGTTCGGGCGCCAACCGCTTCTGCTGCCGCGCCGACCAGGTCTGCGCCGGAGGCGCCTGCGTCTGTCCCCAGGGTACGGAGGAGTGCGGTGGGCAATGCGTCCCGCTGTGCGGCCCCGGCCAGCGGCGCAACCCCCAGACCTGCCAGTGTGAGGCGCTCCCGAACGCTTGCCGCGAGGGTGGGGCTTGTTTCGACGCAGCATACTGCGGCGCCAACAGCGAGTGTGTGTGCTTTACGACGGTCGAGGGCACGCCGTTCTGCCACCTGGGGCAATCCTGTAGCGGCTCGCAAACGTGCACCAGCAGCGCGGAGTGTCCAGCCGGTTATGCCTGTTCGACTGTCACCTGCTGTGGCTCGCAGGGCATCTGCATCCAGCCCTGCGGCGGCATGGGTCTGGCACCCCTTCAGCATGCTCTCGGCCGCGAGACCCTCACGGGCGTCAGCGGGACAACGACGGGCCGCTAAGTCACGGCAAGCTCGGGCTACCGTCCCATAGGCTGACACGGGTCCGCCCGGGTGCTTCACCCGGGCGGACTGAGTCTCCTCGGCGCCGGCCGCCGCTACGATGGGTCATGCTGACGGTCATGGGCGCGCTGGGTCTCGCTCAGCGCGTCCGGCTTGTAGAAGCGGCCGTAGAAGTCGGGATCCACGTGGTGCGCCTGGTAGGCCAGCAGGCTGCGGAAGGGGCCGTTGTAGGGTGGGAAGCGTCCATAGCGATGATAGATGTACTCGCAGCAGGCAATCGTCGCCTCGATGGCGTGGTCGGGGTACGGCGGGATGGCCGCCTGGACGCCCGCGCCGTCCCGCCACCCCGTCAGCGCGCCGCCGTCGCGGAACGCGCCCCGTCCCGCCGCGTACTTCTGCTCGACCAGGGCGAGGACGGCCTCCCGCATCGTCGGGTAGTAGGGCGGACAGAAGGGCTTGAGGAGGACCTGGCCGTCGCGCTCCAGCCCAACGGCGGCCGGCATAGGGATGTCCTCGTGGAGCGCCTTGAGCAGGCCCTTCATGACCAGCCCAGCCGCGATGTTCCGCGACAGAGGCAGTTCCTCCATACGGAAGCCGAGGGCCTGGAACCAGCCGTAGGGGTGGGCGGCGTAGTGGGGGAAGCCGCCGAGGCCGAGCGCCTGGCCCATCAGCCCCAGATTCTGGACCATCATCCCCTGCTCCAGGGCGCACAACTCGTGGCAGTAGCTCTCGAAGAATTCAATGGTGGCAAAGCGCCCGTCGGACGGGTCGTCGTCCAGGTAGCCGCCCCGCGACCGCGCGAACTTAGCGATGCCGGCGGGCTGGAAGTGGTTCCGCTCGTCCACGACGAAATAGCCAAACTCCTCGGTGAACACCGAGAGCAGGATGTTGATGAATAGCTCGCTGATCTCGTTGACGGGCAAGAAGTAGGTGGCGCCGGGCACGTTGGCCGACCACTTGTTGAAGGGCGGGACGAAGGGCAGGTGCCGCGGCACGTCCACGCGGTGGTCGGCCAGCCGCACGCGCGCCTTCTCGTACAGTTCCCCAAAGCGATGCGCCCGACCGGCCTCGACCAGCGCGCCGACCTCCGCTGGGTCGTAGTCCTGGGGCCGCTTGAGCAGCCAGGCGCCGTCGTCGTTGATGACGCACACGGTCACCGTCTGGAGGCCGTCGGGGCTGGCGACGGTGCGACCCAGGAAGCGGACCATGATGTTGCCGCCACCGCCTCCCGGCACGCCCCCGCCCTCGTAAGGCAACTCGGCCAGGGCGCTGCCGGTCAGGCCGCATGCCGCGAAGGCGAGGGCCGCCTCTTCCTGGAGGCTCAGCGGTTCAGGCGCGTGGGTGCTCTGGTAGGCCAGCGGGCCGCCGTTCAAATGCATGCCCTTGGCGAAGCGCCGCGAGCGCCGGTTCAGCAGCGCGTCAACCAGCGGGTAGCGGGCCAGCCGCTCGTCAACACCGTCCACCTGAGACATCGGCTCCTTGAGCATGGATAACCTCCCCGTGTTGCGCCGGCCCCAGGGGTTCCCCCTCTGCCCGGCCGATGGCAAGCCGCATCTCTCTAGAGACGGTGGGCAGGCTCATCCGGATTTCGGCTGCCCGGGTCGGCGGGTCCGCTCAGGCGGGCGGACCCGAGGCAGGGCCACCCCACCGCGCGTCCCAGAGTTGCCGCGTTAGCTCCAGGTGGCCGAGGTGCCGCGAGTAGTGGTCAATGACGTGGAGGATGCACCATTGGACCGTGACCGTTCCGTCCTGGCGCTGACGGACGCCTCGGAGGTCGGCGTCGGTGAGGCCGGCCAGGACGGCTTCACTCCGCTCGGCCACGTCGCGCATGCGCTCGGGCAGCCAGCCCAGGTCGCTCCCCTGCGCCACGAACTCAGCGGGCCGATGGCGGCCCGTGCTCTGCCCGCCGACGATCTCCTGAATCCACCACATCTCCGCGCCGAGGACGTGAACGGCGAGCACATAGATGGAGTTGGTTTCAGGGATGGGCGGCCGCCAGTTCAGAGCGTCGGGCGGGAAGCTCATGGCCGCCTCCAGAAACCCAGCGCGCAACTCGCGCAACAATTGGATGTAACCTTCGACTTCCGGTATAGCCGTGTTCATGACTGTTCTTCTCCTGACCGAAGCAGCCTCTCAATCCCGTCCAGATGGCCGTTGCGGTGCAGACTGCGATTGGGGCGGAACCAGACACCGGACGCCTGAATCTCGGCCAGCAATTCGGGCGTGACCGTTTCGAGGGCGGTGTCTATGGCCTGGGCGGAGGTCAAACACACCTCGACGGCGGCCTTCGGTTCCAGCGCCAGGAAGATGGGTTTCAGGGCATTGTTGATGGTATCCACATCCAGGGGCGCCTCGCCCACTCCCTGGGCTTGCCACCGCTGGAGGAGGACAAGGTGCCGCCGGTCATGGAAAGCCATGTGGGCCAGGAGCGCCGCGACGGTCCATCCGTCGGGCGTGGAGCGGGCCAGGTCGGCCGGGGCGAGGTGGGCCACAAGGGCTTCCAGCCTCCGGCGCGACGCGCTGTTCTCTTCCAAGAAGGGGAATGCCATAGCTGACTCCTGCGCCAACGCGCTAGTGGGCTACTTCCAGCGGGCGTCTTGCCTGACGAGGAGTTGCGAGGCGTCCGCCTTATCCCTCATCAGCACGTAGACGACTTTCTCCATGCGGTAATACTGCGAGCCTTTGACGTAGAACAGGTCAGACGGGGCGGGCGGGTAGGCAAACGCCGTCCAGTCCGCATAGACGCGATAGGGCTTCTTCAAGAAGCGGGCATACAGATCGCTTTTGTCGCCCACCAGAATCAGGTCTTTGAGGTCGAGGGTATTGAGATACTCCGCCACCGTCCGATGCTGCTCCTCCTCCGTGGCCCCGGTTTCGCGCATGGGCGACAGAATCACCACCAGGTCGCGGCCCTCGCGCGCCGCCACCTCGCGCGCGAAGTCCACGCCCCGCATCACGCTCTCATCGCACACCGCGTTGTAGGTATCGTCTATAATGAGACTGCCGTTCTCGCCCGCCAGTCGGGTCAGCCGGCCCTTGGGCTTGCGCAAATGCCGGAGCGCCTGGACAAAGTCAGCATCCGAGAAGCCAAAATGGTCGCGCACGACCTGGTAGATGCCGCCCAGATACTCCTGTTCGTGTGTCGGCAGGTCCAGGACCGCCACTGCCTGGGCCACGGCGTCGGGAACCTGGTCGGGGTAGTATATAATAGTCAGCCCGTGGCGGTACGGTTCAACCGGCGCCCTATCGGCCCGGTTGACATAGCCCTGGCGGGCCTGGGAGTTAGCGACGGCCACCAGGTTCTCCCTGACCACATTCTCGAAGGTCAACAGGAATTGCAGATGCTCCTTTTCGAGCTTGGTCAGCAGGGTCAGCTTCGGCTTCAGGAACTCGGTCACCGTTTGCATTTCACCCAGGCGGTCTATGCCAAGCTCGGCGACAAAGACGGCCTGGTCTGCCAGGTCATTCACAATGGCCACCGACAGGCCCAACTGCGTGTTCAGGTCGCCCTCGAGCACACGGACCTTGTGGCTCAGCACTTGCGTCAGGAAGGCGCGTACCGTAGACTTGCCGACGCTGCCCGCCACGCCCACGATGACCGGCCGGACGCGGTCCAGCTTGTCCTGGGCCATTTGATACAACTGGTCCACCTCAATCACGCCGGCCGCGCCATTCTTGAGCGCCTGATCTATGAAGGCGTGCCCGTCCAGACTGTCGCCCTTGACAGGCACAAAGAGGTCCCCCGGCTGGACGAGGCGCGAATCCAGGGTTACTTTCATAGGTTGGGGCTTGTCTCCTGGTGTCTTGCGCATGCCGCTATTGTACGTCTCGGTTACGTCCTGGTCAATCATCGGCCTTGCTCTGGACACGCCCGGGATTTAGGGTAAGATTGGGGCCTGGCCGCATGCGCGGCGTTGATAAGGAGACACAACCCAGGATGATTCCCGAGGCAAAACAAGCGGCCGTGACACGCGCGCTGTCCCAGGCGTTTGACGTGACAGAATGAGACGACCTTCGCCTGTTAACCGGCGGACTCAGCCCCGCCCTCGTCTTTCGGATGGTCGTGGCCGGCCGGCCCTACCTGCTGCGCCTCATCATGCGCGAGGGGCCGTTCGGGGACCCCACGCGCGAGTTCACCTGCATGCAACGGGCCTCGGACGCCGGCCTGGCGCCTCGCATCCTGTACGCCAGCGTCGAAGACCGGGTGCTGATCACCGATTTCGTGGCGGCCCGGCCCTATCCCGATGACATGGCCGTGCGCATCGCGCCGACCATCCGTCGGCTCCATGGGCTGCCCGGTTTCCCTCCTCCCCAGATGGGGAGCTACCTCGACACCATGGACGGCCTCGTGCGCCGCTTTGAGGCGGCCCGCCTCCTGCCCGACAACGTCACCGAAGAGCTATTCCAGGGCTACCACGAGGTGATGAGGGTCTACCCCCGGGGCGACGCCGAGCTGGTCGCCAGCCATAACGACCTGAAACCGCAAAACATCGTCTTCGACGGGGAGCGGGTCTGGCTGGTGGACTGGGAAGCGGCCTTCCTCAATGACCCGTATCTGGACCTGGCGGTGGCGGCGAACTTCTTTGTCACCGATGCAGCCCAGGAGGCAAGCTATCTGCGCGCCTACTTCGGGGAGCCGGCCGGCGACTACCGTCAGGCTCGCTTCACCCTGATGCGCCAGGCCGTTCACCTGTTTTACGCCGCGTTGTTGATGTTGATGGCCGCCGGGTCAGGCACACCGGTTGACCCGGACCTGACGGCCCCCGATTTCAAGGACTTTCACCAGCGCCTGATCTCAGGCGAGGTGCCCTTGGTGACGGCCGAGGAAAGGCTCCAGTACGCCAAAGTCCATCTGAACGAGGCGCTGCGCACGATGCGAACAGAGCGTTTCCAGGATGCCGTTGCCCGCGTCAGCGCCTTTCACGTGAGTGAGTAGACGCAGGGAGAAACTGTCATGGCCGACCAGGAGGATGTGCGACGCATCGCGCTGGCGCTGCCGGGCGCGAGCGAAGCCGAGGACCATTTCGCGTTCTCGGTGCTCAACAAGGGCAAGCCCAAGGGCTTCGTCTGGGCCTGGAACGAGCGCGTCGCGCCCAAGAAGCCCAAGGTGCGAAGCTCCACCGTCGTCGCCATTCGGGTGGCCGACCTGAACGAGAAGGAGCTTCTGCTGGCCTCGGGCGGTGAGAAGTTCTTCACCGAGCCGCACTACAACGGCTTCCCGGCGATTCTTGTTCGACTGCCGTTGATTGAGGTGGCTGAGTTGGGGGAGTTAATCGAGGACGGCTGGCGCTGCCAGGCGCCGAAGTCCCTCGTCGCGCAGTGGGGGCGGGGCGAGGAGTGACACGGGAAGGAGATGTGTATGTCGGCAGTAGCAGGTTATGAAGGTCTAGTGGACGTCGGAGGGCATTGCCTAGTCGCCCGTTGCGTAGGCAAGGGATCTCCGACCATCGTCATTGACGCCGGCCTGGGCGAAGGGCGTAGCGCCTGGACCAACATACAAAATCGGGTGGCTACGTTCAGCCGTGTCTGCGCCTATGACCGTGCGGGTGTGGGCGACAGCGACCGGGGCCCAACGCCGCGCACGAGCCGGCAGATGGTGCGGGAACTGCGCGCGCTATTAGGGGAGTTGAACATCGAGCCGCCGTATGTCCTTGTCGGGCATTCGTTAGGGGGCCTCAACGCGCAGCTCTTCGCCACACAGTACCCCGATGAGGTTGCAGGCTTAGTGCTCGTGGACCCCTCGTTCCCCGACATGCTGGAGCGCTTTGCTGCCGTTCTCTCCGACGTCTGGCTACCCCTATGGAACAGTCAGTTTCAATCAGACGCGGAAGGCATGACTGCCGAGGACTTTACAACGAGCTGCGCCCAGGTTGCGGCCGCCGGTCCACTTCCCCATGTTCCGCTCATCGTCCTGTCCGCAGGGCAACCTGTCCAACTCCCACCCGACTACAGTTCATTTCCCTCAGCGGATGTGCTGCGTGTCATGCAAGAGGGTCATGCCGCCATCGCCAATGCTTCGACCCAAGGGCGACATGTCATCGTCGAAAACAGCAGTCACGCCAACATACTGCTTCAGGAAGAAAGGACCGTTGACGCGATTCGCCAAGTGGTTGAAGCGGTGCGCTAAGCCTAGGCTCCCTATCCGTCGCCCTGCGGCTCACCCAGTGGCGTCTCCGCTAGCGCGTACTGGACCACCTGCTCCGGCGTCATGGCCTGGCCCTCAGCCCACGCAGGGGCGATGTTGGTCCAGACTTGGGCTGAGGCAAGGGCCATAACTCGATCATGGAGCCTGAGGGCGTTACCGGTGAGGTCGGACCCCAGAGCTTTTAACATCGCCGCTGCCGCGCCTAGTATACGCACGGCACGCCTCACCTGTCCCTGTTCCGCCGCGATCACCGCAAACCCTAGCAGAGCCTGGGCGATCCACCACTTGTCACCGACCAGGCGCAGGACGTCAAGGGCTGCCCTCCCAACCTGTTCAGCGCGCTCGAAATCGCCTTGGAGCAAGAGTACCAGGCCCAGAAATAGGCGCGTCTTCGCCGTTGCACGACTGTCCCCCGCAGCCACCGAGACTGCGAGAGCATCCTCAACCAACTGGCCGGCCCGCGCGTAGTCACCCATCAGCATGTAGGTCTCGCCGAGATTAGTCAACCCGGCCCCTATGCCTTGTCGGTCGCCCACCTCTTGGTACAGCGCCAGACTCTCTTCATGCTGAGCGAGCACCGTCGAGTACTGCCCATTCCTCATAGATAGCATGCCCAGCACTCGTAGAGCCAGGGCCCGGCTTGCCTTGTTTCTCGTTATGCCTGATAGGGCCAGGCTTGTCTCGGCCAACCGCTTGCTCGCGACGTAGTCGCTCTGCCTCTCTGCCAGGAGGCTGGCCTCAGCATAGGCTTGAGCGTGCTGAGGTGTGAGAGCCGCGACGCTGTGCCCATTCGCTAGCGCGGCCTCTAGCCACCGGCGTCCTTCGCTGAGATAGCCTCGCCACTCCCAGAAATAGGCCAGGCTACAGGCCAGCTGCAATCCTTCGTCCGCGGCCTGGTGCGCAATTAGCCAGGCCAGCGCCGCCCGCAGGTTATCGTGGTCGGCCTCCAGTTGGTCTAGCCACTCGAGTTGCTCAGGCCCTACCAGCTTCTTCGCGGCCTCTGGCGCAAATAGGCGGAAGAAGCGGGCGTGAGCGCGGTGCACCGCGTCGGCCTCCGTGTCAGCCCGCAGCTTCTCGGTCGCGTACTCTCGGATCGTCTCCAGCATCGTGAAGCGCGGCTCGCCATCCGCCTGCTCCACGCGCCGCACCAGGCTCTTCGTGAGAAGCGAGTCCACGCCGTCCAGCACCTCCTCGGGACTGAGGACGGAGGACGGAGGACCGAAGCGAGGACTCCCGTCTTGTTGGTCCCTTGTCCCTGGTCCTTCGTCGTCGGAGCATACCGTCTCGGCCGCCTCCAGCGTGAAGCCGCCCGCGAACACGGCGAGGCGCCGGAACAGCGTCTGTTCAGTCTCGTCGAGCAAGTCGTAGCTCCAGGCGATGGCGTTGCGGAGGGTTTGCTGGCGGTCGGGCAGGTCGCGCGGCCCGCCTGTCAGAAGCCGCAGGCGCTGGTTCAACCGCGTCAGCATCGCCTGGGGCGGCAGGAGGCGAATACGGGCCGCCGCCAGCTCAATCGCCAGGGGTAAGCCGTCGAGGCGATGGCAAATGGCGGCCACAGCCGGCGCATTCGCCGGCTGTAGACTGAAATCGGGCTGGACGGCCCGCGCCCGCTCGACAAACAGGCGGACGGCTTCGTACTGCATGATGCGGTCGGCATAGTCGGAAGCCGGTGTCGCATCGCGCATGTCCAAGCTCGCGTCGAGGGGCGGCAAACCGAGGGGCGGGACGGGGAACTCCTGCTCGCCCCGCAGGCGCAGCGGGATGCGGCTGGTGACCAGCATCCTTAGCCCCGGCGCGCGGGTCAGCAGGCGGGCGACCTGGGGCGTGGCGGCGACCACCTGCTCGAAGTTGTCCAGGACGAGCAAGAGCTGTTTGTCGTGTAGGTAGTCCAGGAGCTGGTCCAGGATCGGCTGATTGCCCTGCTCGCGCACCTCGAGGGCCTGAGCGATGGCGGCGGGGACCAGCCCAGGCTCTGTGATCGGAGCGAGGTCAACGAAGTAGACGCCGTCGCGGAACTGGTCGAGGAGGTCGGCCGCCAGCTGGAGCGCCAGGCGGGTCTTGCCTGTCCCACCGGGTCCGGTGAGCGTCACTACGCCCACGTCAGGGCGGAGCAGCATCGCCCGCAGCGTCGCCACCTCCTTCTCGCGGCCCAGGAGGGGGTCGCGCTGAACCGGCAAGTTGTTCGGACGGGCGTCGAGGGTCTTGAGGGGTGGGAAGTCGGTGGGCAGGTCAGGGGCGACGAGTTGGTAGACGTGCTCCGGGCGGCCGAGGTCCTTGAGGCGGTGCTGGCCTAAGTCGCGCACGGTGACTCCGGCCGGCAGAGCGTCCTGCACCAGTTCGTGCGTGGCTTGCGAGAGGAGGACCTGGCCCCCGTGGCCGACGGCCATGAGCCGGGCGGCTCGGTTGAGGGCGGGGCCAAAGTAGTCGCCGTCGCGCTCCTCCGCCGGCCCGCTGTGGATGCCCATTCTGGCCCGGAGGGCGCCGATCTCGCCCCACGTTTCGGCCAGGAGTAGGCGCTGAGCGTGCAGGGCGGCCAGGAGGGCGGCGTGCGCCTGACGAAAGGCGGCCAGGAGGCCGTCGCCGGTGGTCTTGACGACATACCCGTGCTGCGCCTCAACCGCCTGCCGCAGCAGGCCATCGTGGCGGGCGGCAGCCGCCGGCATCGCGGCCGGGTGTTGCTCCCAGAGCCTGGTGCTGCCTTCAAGGTCGGTGAAGAGGAAGGTGACCGTACCGGATGGACGCTGAAGCATCATTAGCCCCCCTGGTATGGATAGCCAATTATACTCCGGGACAAGCGCGTAGGCGACCTGGCTTCAGCCGACGGACGCGCGAAATGCTTGACAGGGTCAATCAATGCATCTATGATTCGCCTCGTTAGGAGTAAGAGCCATCCAGCCGAAGAAACCTTCGAGGAAGAAGGACCTATATGCCTGATAAGGAACAAACGAGAAGCGTCAGCGAAAGCGAGAACCCAGCCATCCCCGCCCCGACTCCCAAGCGGAGCCGGCCGAGGACGAACCAGGACTGGTGGCCCAATCAACTGGACCTCTCGGTGCTGCACCACCACTCGCGCCTGTCCAATCCACTGGCCGAGGACTTCAACTACGCGGAACAGTTCAAGGCGCTGGACGTCGAAGCGCTGAGGCGGGACCTCATGGCGCTGATGACGCAGTCGCAGGAGTGGTGGCCGGCCGACTACGGGCTCTACGGGCCGCTGTTCATCCGTATGTCGTGGCAGTCGGCCGGTACGTACCGCATCGCCGATGGTCGCGGTGGTGGGGGCGACGGCCAGCAGCGTTTCGCCCCCCTCAACAGTTGGCCCGACAACGCCAACCTCGACAAGGCGCGCCGGCTGCTGTGGCCGATCAAGCAGAAATACGGCAACAAAATTTCCTGGGCCGACCTGATGATCCTCGCCGGCAACTGCGCCCTTGAGTCCATGGGCTTCAAAACCTTCGGCTTTGGCGGCGGACGCGAAGACGTATGGGAACCCGAAGAGGACGTGTACTGGGGTTCGGAATCCGAGTGGTTGGGCGACAAGCGTTACACCGGCGACCGCGAACTCGAAAATCCGCTTGCTGCGGTGCAGATGGGCCTGATTTACGTGAACCCGGAAGGCCCGAACGGAAACCCCGACCCCATCGCCGCCGCCCGCGACATCCGCGAGACATTTGGCCGCATGGCCATGAACGACGAGGAGACCGTGGCGCTCATTGCCGGCGGGCACACCTTCGGCAAAACCCACGGTGCTGCCGATCCCGGCAAATACGTGGGCCGCGAACCCGCTGCCGCCGGTATCGAGGAACAGAGCATGGGCTGGAAAAATACCTTCGGCACGGGCAACGCCGGAGACACCATTACCAGCGGCCTCGAAGGCGCCTGGACAACCACACCGACAAAATGGAGCAACAACTTCTTCTGGAACCTGTTCGGTTACGAGTGGGAACTGACCAAAAGCCCGGCCGGCGCACACCAGTGGATTCCAAAACACGGCATGGGCGCCAACACGGTGCCGGATGCGCACGACCCGAACAAGCGCCATACGCCCGTGATGCTGACCACCGACCTCGCGCTGCGCTTTGACCCGGCT
>CAZFUK010000052.1:0-15554 GCA_964522005.1 uncultured Anaerolineales bacterium
GATGTTGTCCCCCCAGCAGGCCAGCGTCCCGTCGCTCTTGACGCCGCAGGTGTGAGAGTAGCCCGCACTCACCTGGGCGAACGTCCCGCTGGGGGCGTTCAACTGGCCGCTGCTGTTGTCACCCCAGCAGGCCAGCGTCCCGTCACTCTTGAGAGCGCACGTGTGCTGGCTGCCCGCACTGACCTGGACGAACGTCCCGCCGGGTGGCGTCGCCTTGCCGTAGCTGTTGTCGCCCCAGCAGGCCAGCGTCCCGTCACTCTTGAGAGCGCAGGTGTGGTTGCCGCCCGCGCTGACCGAGGCCAGCCGCGCCCCTTCCACCGGTGGCCCCCCAGCGGCCCCGCCTCGCCCGCCTCGGTTCGGGGCGGGCGCGGGGGCCGGCCGGCCGCCGACGATGGACGACGGACCGAGGCGGGCTGATGGCTGATGGCTGATGGCTGATGGCTGATCGCTATCCCTCCACCACCACCCACTCGCGCTCGCCACCTGGGCCACCCCTAGCAAGGCGACCAAGACGACCAACGCAGCCCACGGCCCTCGAACACGACCTGGTGTCCCCATAGCTCCCCCTCGACGGTATAACAGTGGTAACGGGTATCCTATCATACCCCCATTACGGGAGGCGGTCAACTAGACGACAGAGACCCTAAAGGTCCTAAAGACCTTTAGGGTCTGCATGGCTTGACCTAACCCCCCATCCCCCTTCCCTACCAGGGAAGGGGGAGAAGACAACCCTCGCGGCTCACGGGCGGGACCGGGGGAGGGGGAGGCGTAGGGGCGCGGTCGCCACGCCCACTCCCCCCTCCCTTTTTAGGGGAGGGGCCTGGGGAGGGGGCCGGCTTAATGCAGGCTGTCGAGGGCGGCGCGGGCGGGGGTCAGGCCGGGTTCGAGGTCCAGGGCGCGGCGGAAGGCGGCGGCGGCCTCTGCCCCGTTGCCCAGGGCTTGCAGGGCGCGGCCCCGCACATAGTGCAGCCCGGCCGAGGAAGGGTAGCGCTCTAGGGCGCGGTTCACATAGCTTAGCCCAGCGGCAGGGTCGCCGGCGTCGAGGGCGGCGGCGGCCATCCAGCCGGGCAGCCAGAGTTCGCCCTGCGGCAGGTCAAGCATCTCGGCGTAGCCCCAGGCCGTCAGGGCGGTGCGCGAGTCGCCCACGGCGTAGGCGAACTTGCCCAGCCGCGCCCAGACCCAGGCGTCATTGGGCGTGGCCCAGACCTCGGCCACGGCCCGCTCCAGTGCGCTTCGGTACATCGCCGTGTCGTCCCAATCCGCGCCGACGATGGCACGCACGGTCGCTTCCTGGTTGGGGAGATAAATGGGGATGTAGGGGCGGCCGGTCGGCGCCCAGAGGGTCTGAAACTCGGCCTCACTCAGCCAGACGTAGGGGCCGAGCGTCGAGTCGTGAACGAGGACGCGGTGGCCGAGGGTGTCGTAGCCGACGACGAGGCGGTAGTGCTCGATACGCTGGGCCGACGACAGCCACTGCTCGACCACGACGGGCACATCGTTGGCGACCAGGCGGCGCACCACGTCCAGGTTGCCGTTGACGCGGGGGCGGGCGGCCAGGCCGAGGCCGGCGACGAAGCGCGGCACGCGGGCCGCGTCCATGCCGACGCTTTCCGGCTCCGGGCGCAGCGACCAGCGCGCCGCTTCCGGGTCCACGCTGATGCCGAAGACGCTGGCGGCCATCGCCACGGCCGACGGGCCGCAGTTGTTGCGCGACTGCCAGACGTGGCGGGCGGGCAGGTAGAGCTGGGGCGGCGTGTCGGCCGGGCCGGCTGCCCGACCCACCGACGGCACAACGAGGACGAGCACCACGGCGAAGAGCCACGCCCACCGCATATCACACCACCCCTCTTGCCAGGGCGCGCCGCAGCTTGAACTCGCTCAGCGGCGCGGCCAGTTCCGTCTCACCCACCCGGACCACAGGGATACGCTCGCCATAGCGGGCCAGCAGCGCCTCGTCCTCGGCGATGTTTACGGCCGTGACCGTCAGCGGAACCTCAGCCGCCAGCCGCGCCAGGAGGGCTTCCGCCGCCTCGCACAGGTGACAGCCAGGTTTCGTGTACAGGGTAACAGCTTGCATGCATTGAGTTCGACTGTCACCCTGAGCGCAGCGAAGGGTCTCGCTCCTCGTAAGGCGAGATGCTTACCCTGAGTACAGGGCACAGGTCGCTTCGCTCAGCATGACAGTCCATCGTACGTTACAACAACTCTTTCAGATACCGCTCCATCGTGTCCGGCGTCAGTTCGCCCGGGTGGATGCGCACGACGCGGCCCTGGCGGTCCAGGAAGAAGCTGCGCGGCAGGTTCTGGACGCGATACGTCTGGGTTACGTCGCCGCGCTGGTCCAGCAGCAGGGGGAAGGTCAGCCCCAACTCGCGGGCATACGCCTCGACCTGCCCCGGCGTCTCCTGGACATTGACCGCCAACACGCGGAAGCCCCGACTCGCGTACTTCTCGTGCGTGGCCTGGATGACCGGCATCTCGTCGCGGCAGGGCGGGCACCACGTCGCCCAGAAGTTGACCAGGACCACCTGGCCTTCGAGCGAGGCCAGCGCCACCGTCTCGCCACTTGTGCTGGGCAGGGTGAACAGGGGCGCGAGTTGGTCGCGCTCGACGCTGACCGGCCGCTGCGCCGAGGCGCGGGCCGGCGCGCCGGCCGCCCCCTGGCGGCCCAGCAGAACGCCGACGCCCAGGGCGACCGCCACCAGGACGACGACGGCGGCCAGGGCCACAGCCCAGGCGCGGCGAGAGGCGCTCATAGGACGGTGGACCACGGCGTCTGAATCTGGGCCAGCAGCGCCAACCGGCCGCTGAGCAAGAGCAGCGCGATGAGCACGAGCAGCGCGCCGTTAATCGCCGTGATCGTGCTCATGTGCCGCTTGATCTGCTGCATCCAGCGCACGAAGCGGTCAAAGGCGAGGGCCATCGCCAGGAAGGGGATACCCAGCCCCAGCGAGTAGACGGCCAGCAGCAGCGAGGCCAGCAGCGCGGTCTGCGACTGCGAGCCGAGGGTGAAGATGGCGGCCAGGTTGGGGCCGACGCACGGCGTCCAGCCCGCGCCGAAGATGGCGCCCATGAGCATGGCGTTCCAGACACCGCGCCGCTCGCCCGCGTGGAACTCCAGCCGCTTCTCCATATAGAAGACGTCGGACTGCGACAGGAACATGACGATGGCGAAGATGAGCGCTGTTTCCAGCAGCAGCGCGACCAGCCGCACCGGCTCGCCCGTCAGGGCATCCATCCCGCGTGGCCCCAGCGGCCCAAACGGGCTGCCGAAGACGTTGAGGATGGCCGCGCCGACGCTCAGGGGCAGGCGGAAGGGCGCGGGCATCTCGATGGCGGCCATGACGATGAGAAAGACCATCAGGCTGTCCAGCACGCCGCGCACGTCGAGCGTCAGCGGCAGGCCGACCTTGATGACATAGAGGGCGACGGCGGCCCCGAGTCCCACCAGCACCCACTGACCCACGCGCAGCCGCGCTCCGGCGACACGCAGGCCGAAGACGATGAGCAGGGCCGCGCCCGCGCGCATCAGGCCGGTCACCAGGTCCTGGAAGATGAAGCCGACCACGCCGATGGTCGCGCCGAGGGCGATGAAGATGAGCGAGAAGCCCAGGACAAAAAACACGGCGTTGAGGAAGACGTTGCGCCGCCCCACGACCGCCACACCCCCGCCCGCTACCGCCATGCCGCTCGGCCCGATGGAACTCGCGCCCAGGTAGCTGAGGTAGGCGGGTACGAGGGGGAGGACACACGGCGACAGGAACGACACCAGGCCGGCCGTGAAGGCCAGCACAAACGCGAACGCCGTGACGTTGCTTGGATCAATCGTCATAGCTGAGTACCCTGCCTCTCACGCGGCCCCTGGTCCTCCTCCAGCTTCCGCCGCAGCCGCGACTGGCGGAGCCAGAGACTGGCGGCGTAGCCGATGAGGCTCACCAGGGTCACCACATAGACAATAACGACAAAGACGGGCATTTCGTCACTCCTCAGCCCGTTGGGTTCGCATGACCTGGACCAGCCGCGCCTTGGTCTCCGTGCGCTGCACCTGGTACTCGGTCTCGGCCAGTTCGCCCGCCGCGTAGGAGTCGTCGAGGTCGGCCAGCCGGTCTAGCAGCCGCTCCCGCTCGACGTTCACCCGCGACAGTCCACCCGCCGTGACCCGCCGCAGACGCGGCCAGGCCAGCGCGCCCGCCAGGGCGAGGAGGGTCAGCCCCAGGCCGATCCAACGCAGGACCGACTGGTACGAGGTCTGCACCCGCACCGGGCTGACGGCCCCCGCCGCGCCCGCGCTGCCAGGCGCCGGTTGGAGGCGGGGCGTCCCGCTGAGGCGTACCGTCACGGGCCGGCCGGCCGGCAAGGTCTGGGCGGCGTAGGTCAGGAAGTTGGCCCCTGCCGTCGGCTGGGTGGTCGGCTTGGCCTGCAAGCCTTCGGCCTGAATCTGCAACCCTACATCAGCCACTAAAACGTTGGCGTCGCTCACAGGATACGGCCACGTCCGCGTCAGGCTGGCCTGACCGCGATAGGGCAGGTCATAGGACAGCAGGAGTTGGCGGCGGCCCGGCGGCCACGCCAGGCCGATGCGTAGTTGGTCGCCGTCGCGGACTTTCTGCTCGTCCAGGTCGTCCTGGAAGCGCACGTTGACCGCGCCCGGCGGCAGCGCCAGGGGGAAGGTGGTCCCGCCCTGCCCCGCCACCAGCGTACGCTGGCCGGTGTTCTCTACGTCGTACAGTTCACCGATGCGCAGGGTCTGAGCGTCCAGGAACTCGGCGATGACGTGGACCTGGGCGATGCGGAGGCCGGGGTCGGTCGTCGTCGTCTCGTAGACGTTGATTGTCGTCGCCTGCTTCGAGTCGTTGGCGGCCAAGCGCACCAGCGGGCTGTAGTAGTCCACGCCGTTATAGCGGGTCGCCACGCCATAGCTGTAGTCGGAGCCGGTGAACAGGCCGTCGAACGTAAACGTGCCGTCGCTCGCCACTGGGGCCGCTGCCTCATCGGTGGGTGTGTTGCCCGCGAACGTCAACAGGGTGACGCTGACGACCTGCCCGGCCTGGAGCGTCGCGCCGGGCGTGCCCATGCGCACGCTGCCCTGGATGACACCGGCCGTCGAAGGCAGGGCAGGCGCGTCGAAGCCCAGGCTGCGGCCATAGGCCACGGCGGCGGCCTGGTCGGCGGGCGAGAGTTTGGCCCACGTCGCGGCATGGTCGGGCACTTTGGCGGAGCGAGCGGTCAGGTCGGCCTGGCTGACGGTGATACTCTGGGCCAGCTGGCTCAAGTCGGCCTTGGGCAGGGTGGCGCCCGTCGCGCCGTGGCAACTGGCGCACTCGGCGCCCCACACGGTCTGGCCCCGCGATAGCGAGCGCGGGCCTGTACCCAGCCACCAGCTATACGCCGCCAGGTCCCACATCTGGCCGGGGTTCAGGCGCCCCTTCCAGGGCGGCATCAACTTGTCCATGCGCCCCTCGCTAATCACGGTGTAGATGCTGGCGAGGGACTGGCCCTGGTGGAACTGGGGGTCGGCGAAGCTCGGGGCTGACATGCCCTGGGCGCGCAAGGTGTCGCCATCGCCTCGGCCCTGGGGGCCGTGGCACGGGACGCAGTTGGTCGCGAAGAGTTCTTGGCCTCGGCTGGCGGAGGGCCGCGTCGTCGGTGGGGGAACAGCGGGCGCGGGGCCTTGGGCGTCGGCGCGGTGGGCGAGCGCCAGCCCGGCGACCGCGAAACACAGCGATAGGGCACACACGAGCAGGGCCAGGCGGTCGGGCCGCCGGCGCGAAAAACGGTGCATCATCAGGGCTACAATTCTATCATCAGTAGAGACGTGATATATCACGTCTCTACGTAAATTGCATTTCTACCCCTTGCCGCCGGGCACAGGGGTGGCGGCCACGGCTGCCAGGGCCGCGCCGCACTGGTCGCAGAAACGCGCCCCGACGCGGACGGCCGCGCCGCAGGCCGGGCAGACCGGCTTGGCAGCCGGGGCTTCCGGCACGACGCGGCGTGTTCGGACCGCGTCTTCGATGCGCTTGTCCAGGTCGGGGTCCGCCGTCGTCAGCCGCGCCCGCAGGCCGTCAATGCGCTGCAGGATAGCGACGCCTTCCGCCAGCAGGACGCCGCGCTGGGTCTGGTAATCCGCCGCGTCGAGCTTGCCGGCCATGAAGTCGGTGTCCAGGTCGCGCAGGCTCTTGAGGCTGGCCTCGTGCTGGAGGGCCAGTTCGGCCAGGTCGCGCTCCTCGCGGCTGCGCTCGCGGCCGGCCTCGGCCCCACCGAGCAGGGGCCGCAGAATCCAGAGCACGGTCAGGCCGACCAGGGCCACGCTGGCGATGATGAGTAATAGTTGGTCCATCAATCTTTAATCTTCAGTCTTCAGTCTTGCAACAGCGGGTCAATCACCGAGCGCAACTCGCTCTGGGTCGTCGGCCCGATCTTGACAAAGCGCACCACGCCCGCCTTGTCCACCACAAACGTCTCGGGCACGCCCTTGATGCGATAGTCGTAGCTGATGCGCGAGCCAAGGTCAGGGCCGTTGGCGTAGGTGATGCCGAACCTCTTGAGGAACTCCAGCGCCTTCGGCTCGGTGTCCACATAGTCTACGCCCAGGAAGGCGACGCCCTTGCCTCGATAGCTCTGCCAGGTCTGCTCCAGTTCGGGCGCTTCGTCCACACACGGGATACACCAGGACGCCCAGAAGTTGACGACGACGACCTGGCCGCGCAACTGGGTCAGGCTGGTCTGCTTGCCGTCGAACAGGGTCAGGTTGAAGGGCGGCGCGACCTGGCCGACTTCGGGGCGCGGCGTATTGACTTGGCGCAGGCCCAGGGTCGAGATGAGCGCCAACGCCAGAATAATGATCAGCCCCACCACGAGGGCGATGAGACGCCCTCGGTTGGAGGAGCGGGTCGAGGCGGCAGGCGCCTCCAGCACGGTATCCAGGGGCAGTTCGTTCGCCACTACTCTACTCCATCTGCTTCAGTTCGCGTTCCAAACGATCCACATACTCTTGAGGCAGCCCGGCCGGCGCCGGGGGACGCCCCCCAGCCGCGCCATTGGGCGTAGCGGCCACGGCGGCGGGGTGCGGCGAACGCCGCGTCATGGCGCGCAGAGCGAGCGTCACCAGGGCGACCCCTAGCAGCAGGCCGAGCACGGGCATGATCCAGCCGAGCAGGGCGAAGCCCGCGCGGGGCGGCTCGTTGAGGACGCGGTCGCCGAAGCGTTGCACAAAGTAGGCGGTGATCTGCTCGTCGCTTTCGCCGGCCTGGAGCTTCTGGCGGACCAAGTCGCGCATCTCGTCGCAGATCTGGAGCGGGCACTCGTTGAGGGTCTGGCCCTGGCACAGCGGACAGTTGAGGCGCGAGGTGACCTCGCGCACCCGCCGGTCCAGCTCAGCGCCCCTCAACCCGCCCTGGGCTTGTGCAGTCAAGACTCCAAGGAGGAGGGAAAACATAGGAAGGATTAGGAAGATGATACTTCGTCTCACAAGACGCATTGACTAAACCCTTAGCCGATAATCCGGAGCAGCACTTCCGAGGAAGTCACTTCAACCTCTGCCCCCCGAAGCAACTCGGTGACTTCGGTTGTTCGTAAATCGCTATCCTCAGTCACAAGATAATCAATTTTACCGCTAATAGCGACAGCGATGACCTTGTCATCTTCTGGGTCACGACACACCCTACCAATGTCTGGGGCCGCCACCAGTTCTATCTCCGCCATGAGATAGTCACGGAATGCCCGCACCGACTCTGGCTCCACCCTCCTGGCAATCTTCGGATAGGTGAGCACATACAGGTACTCGTCAAGCAATTCCTGTGAACACACCACACTGAACCGTTTCGAGGCCCAGGCCATCACAAATGTAGCAAGGGAGGCGGGGCGCATGAGTGCATGGACAAACTCGTTCGTATCCAGAACAATGCGCATAGCCTAGGTGCGTCGCGCCCGCCGGGCCTCGTCTACCAGGGCGTGTACTTCCTCTTTCGAAACTTCCTTCTGAGGCTTCTTGGCCGCCTCGTTAATAAGGGCCAGGGCAGCCGCAAAACGAGCCTCGCGGGTTTGCTCGGCCGCCTGCATCTCCTCCGTTGGCATCAAGAAGATGGCGACTTTCGCCCCCACCGGCATATCGGCCGGCAGCTTAACGGTGTGATCTTCTTCCACCACGGCCAGAATCGCCTTCGTCGGCAGACTCATCATCACCCCACCTCCTACTTAGCCGCGACGCCCTCCTGCACCTGCGCGGGGACCGTCTGCTTGCGGCCCTCGGGCCAGGCCGCCGTCAGGATGCCCAGCACGACCACCAGGCCGCCCAGCCAGATCCAGTTGACCAGCGGGTTGACGTAGACCTTGAAGGTGGCCGTCGAGCCGCCCTCCTCCCAGCCGCCCAGCACCACATAGAGGTCTTCGGTCAGCGTGCGGCGGATGGCGACCTCCGTCTGGGGCTGGTCGCTGTTGCGGAAAAAGTCGCGTGACGGGGTGAGGACGTCAATCTCGCGCCCGTTCTGGCTGACGCGCATCGTTGTCTCGGCCACGTCGTGGTCGGGCAGGGCGAACTGGCGCATGCCCTGGTAGGTCAGGCTGTACGCGCCCACCTGCATCGTCTGGCCGGGGCTGACAGTCTCCTGGTGCTCCAACTGGAAGCTGTGCGAGGCGATGATGCCGGCGGTAATGACCAGGATGCCCAGGTGGACGACGTAGCCGCCGTAGCGCCGCCGGTTGCGGCGGAACAGCGCGCCGAACGCGCTGAGCCAGTTGGCCCCCGTCGCCGAGCGGTAGACGCGCATGCCGTGGTAGTACTCCAGCAGGTGGACGCCCAGGACAAAGATGACCATGCCGAAGCCGAACACGGCCATCGAGCGCAGGCCCAGCGCGAACAGCGCGGCCACGATGACGCCGGTGGCGACGAAGGGGGCGGCCAGGTTGCGCAGCAGCTTGCCGACGCTGGCGCGGCCCCAACTGGTGACCGGGCCAATGCCCATCAGGAGGATGAGCGCGGCGAAGACGGGCGCCGTGGTCTGGTTGAAGAACGGCGGGCCGACGGTAATCTTGTCGCCGACGACCACTTCCGAGATCATGGGGAAGATGGTGCCCCAGAAGACGGTGAAGGTGATGGCGATGAAGAGCAGGTTGTTGAGCAGGAACGACGCCTCGCGCGAGACGGTACTCTCCAACTGGTTCTGGGCTTTCAGGTCATCCCAGCGCGCGACGAGCAGCCACAGGAAGACAAGCAGCAGGGCGGTGATGAAGCCCAGGAAGTAGGGACCGAGCGGCGACTGGGCGAAGGAGTGGACCGACGAGATGACGCCGCTGCGCGTCAGGAAGGTGCCGAAGATGGCGAGGCCGAAGAACAGGCCGACCAGGACCATGTTCCAAATCTTGAGCATGCCGCGCCGTTCCTGGATCATGACCGAGTGCACGAAGGCGGTGCCGGCCAGCCAGGGCAGGAAGGAGGCGTTCTCAACCGGGTCCCAGCCCCAGTAGCCGCCCCAGCCGAGTTCCATGTAGGCCCACGCGCCGCCGAGCATGATGCCGATGGTCAGGAAGGTCCACACGGCCAGCGTCCAGCGCCGCGAGAGTTGGACCCACTCGTTGCCCGTGCGCCGCGCCGCCAGCGCGCCGACGGCGAAGGCGAAGGGGACGGTGGTGCCGACGAAGCCCAGGTAGAGCATGGGCGGGTGAATCGCCATGGCCCAGTGCTGGAGCAGCGGGTTGAGGCCGTTGCCGTCGCGCGGGACGAAGTCCAGCATCTTGAACGGGTTCTCGATGAAGGCGATCAGGCTCAGGAAGAAGGCCAGCACCGTCATCAGCGTCGCCGAGGTGTAGGGCATCATGGCGCGGTGACGGTTGCGGTTGGTCCAGACGACGACCAGCGAGTAGAGGGACAGAATCCAGGCCCAGAACAGCAGCGAGCCTTCCTGACCGCCCCACAGGGCCGACAGGCGGAACATGAGGGGCGAGGACTGGCTGGAGTGGGCGGCCACGTACTCGACCTGGTAGTCCTGCACCACGAACAGCAGGGTGAGGATGCCCGCCGCCAGCGAGGTCAGCCCCGCCGCCGCGATCACGGCCTGCTCCCCGCTGTTGACGAGTTCGGCGTAGCGCCGCTGCGCGCCCAGCAGATTCGCGGCGATGGCGTAGAGCGCCGCCGCCAGACCCAGCACGAGACAGAGATAGCCAATATCCGCCATCAGGACCTCTTCTTGAAAACTGTAGCCTTAGTTCGACGGCTTGATTTCCGCTTCGTACTTCGACGGGCACTGGACAAACAGGTTATGGGCCGTCACGCTGCCGTCGGCGTTATACGTTCCCTCGACGACGACGCTCTCGGCCATGTTGAAGCTGTCGGGCAGCGGGCCGCTGTACTTGACCGGCACGGCGACATCCTTGTTGGTCGCGCTGAAGGCCAGGTTCAGTTTGCTCGCGTCCCACTTGACGGTAGACTTGTCAATGTTGCCCGCCAGCCGCACCGTCTTGCCGGGCGCCAGTTGACCGATCTGGACCTTCTGGACCAGTTCGTCCGAGGTCACGTAGTAGGTCGCGTTGGCCTGGAAGCTGCGGATGCTGACAAAGGCGATGGCCGCCACGATGATGAGGCCACCGATGAAGAACCGAATAGGCGCCATAGCGCACCTCCTGTATTGATCCTCCTGAATTATAGGAGCAGCCGGGGGCTAAGTCAATGAAACGCAGGTCCGGAAACGGTGCTGATACTAACCATACGTGACCCGGCCCCGATCTGGATGCCCCCTGGCCTACGGCAGAGGCGCCGTGCCAATGAGCAGGTAGCGGGCGGCGGCCAGGGCCAGCAATTCCAGGACGGCCAGCCAGGCCGACAGGGCGGCCACATCCAGCACGTCCACCGCGTGGTCGGCGACCGCTTCCCGCCGCAGCAGCACCAGCAGCCCCACGCCGTTCATGAGCGCGACGACAGCGACGAGGCCAAACGTCCCCAACAGCGAGACGGGCAGCATCAGCCAGCCCTGGCCCGTGGTCAGGCCGACCAGGAGCAGGGCCGACAGGAGGAGCGGGACCACGAAGTGCCCGCCGTTGACGACGCCCTGGGGAATGCGCCAGACAGTCTGCGCCCAGATGGGCCAGAGCAGCGCCGCCATGCCCAGCCCGCACAGCAGCCCGGTGCCCAGGCGCAGGTCGAGGCGCGGGGCGTAGAGGTGCGGCGCGCCCAGGTCGTAGAGCAGGGCGTTGGTGCCGTCCAGGCCCATGACCGTGATACCCAGCAGAGCGGCGACATAGCCATCCACCCGCGCCAGCGCCGCCGCGCGCGGCGCGCGCCAGGCGAGCCACAGGACGGCCAGGGCGAAGCCGCCGTAGATACCGACCTTGCGCGCCTCAATGGGCATCATCTCGCCGTCCAGGAAGAACGAGTGGGCCGGGCGTTGGGGGTCCAGGCCAAAGCCCACGGCGCGCATCTTCAGGAGCGGCGGCCACGGGGCGGCCGTAAAGACGAGCAGGAGCGCCAGGAGCAGGGCCAGGGAGACGGCGGGTGGAAAGAGCGGGCGATGGGTGAGACGGAGCACGGTGGGTCCTGTGCAGAAACCCGGTTTCGCGGGGAAACCGGGTTTCTGGAGCAGCGGGGTCAAGGCGGCGGTCTTGCCCCAGCCGGTTATTGCTGCATGATCTTGTCAACCGACGCGTTCAACTGGTCGGCCGAGAGGAACGCGCCGCGCTTGATCTCGCGCAGTTTCCCGTCCCGCCCGACGAAGTAGGTCGTCGGGTAGGCGCGCACGCGGTAGTCCTGCTCGGTCTGGCCCGTCAGGTCCATGGGCGTCGGGAAGGTCAGGCCCATATCAGTAATGTACTTGCGGACGGCCGGCTCGCCGTTGTCGGTGCGAATGTCAATCGCCAGCACGACCAGCCCCTGGTCCTTGTACTTCTGGTAGGCCTTCTCGAAGTGGGGCATCTCGAACTTGCACGGCGCGCACCACGTCGCCCAGAAGTTGACCACGACGGGCTTGCCCTTGAGTTCGGCCAGCGTCCAGGTCTTGCCGTTCAGGTCTTTCAGGGTGAAGTTCGGCGGCGCTTCGCCCACTTTCAATGGGATGTTGTTGGCCGCGCCCGCCAGCGACACCTGCACATCCGCTGTGACCAGGTGGTCGTTCAGCCAGCTCTCGCGGCTGTAGGGCTTGCCTTCCTTGGCGTACTGCTGGGCCGTCTGCGCCACAAAGCGGTTGACCATGACCGACTCGCGCAGCCAGTTCTTGACATCCGTCGGCGTCAGGCCATAGCGCGAGAGCGCGCCGTCGAGCTTGGCGTCGTCGGTGCGATAGGTCGTCTTGAAGTTGGCGTACTCCGCTTCCACGTCGGCGTCGGTCACGGCGATGCCCTGGGCCTTGGCCGCCTGGAGCTCCAGGCGGTTGTTGACCATCTGCTCCAGCAGCGTGGTACGCATGTTCATCAGGGTGTTCGGGTCGAGGACGACCTCGGCGCCGTTGGTGATGGGGTAGAGCGCCTGGTTGATGCGCACCAGGTTGGTCAACTGCTCGCGCGTGATATTCTCGCCGTTGACCGTCGCCACGACGGCGGGCAGGTCATCGAAGGGCGCGGGCACACCCACCCCCGCCGGCGCGCCGGCCGGCGCCCCGGCCCCCGGCGCCAGTTGGACGCTCGCCGTGCGCATCTGGTTGGGTCGAATGCCGAAGTACCAGATGCCCCCGGCCAGGACCAACAGCAGCAGCGTGACGGCGAGGCTGGCGATCCAGGCCACGGCGTTACTCGACCCAGACGAGGCGGGAGCCTCGGCCGTGCCTTCCGTGTCCTGCGGGGTATCCGCGGGCTGGCGCGGGTCGGTGACTTCGATACTAATCCACTTCGGCATGGCGACTTCTCCTCAGGGGGCGGTCCTCGGGCTGGGCCGCGTGGTCCCCTGTCCTACTGTACAGTGCCCGTGAGACGGAACCGCGTCTCGCGGAAGCCCTTCTCGAACTCCTTGGCCGTCGGATCATTCGAGAAAATCTGGATAAACTTGTCAATCTCGCCCTGGTCGCTGAGCGCGCCGCTATCATAGGTGACCGTCAAGGGCAGCGACTGGCCGGGCTTGATGACGACGGGCGGGTTAAACGCGAACTCTGGGTCGTCGTTGACGGGCTGGCCGGCGAACTCGCCGGCGGTGCAGCCGCAGCCCGCGTAAATCTTATAGATCGTCAGGTCGCCTTCGCCCACGTTCTTGACGTCGAAGGTGTATTGCTTCTTCTCCCCCGACTGAAGCTGGCCCATGTCCAGCGTAAACTTGGGGTCGAGGCCGCCTACCGCGAGGCGCGGCGCGCCCTTGGCGACGGGCGCGGCGCTGACTGGCACGGGCGCGTAGCCCTCCAGGTTGGGGTGCAGGGCGTTCGGGTCCGGGTTGGCCGGCTTGAGCTGGACGCCCGACGGCTCACCCGAGATACCGGGCTGCTGGAGGGCCGAGGGCAGACCCGCCGCTCCGGCCGGCGCATTGGCCGCTGGCGCCGAGGTCGTGGCGGCGGTGCGGGGGCGGAAGACCGCCTGCCCGACGACAAACCCGCCGAGCAACATCACCAGCGCGCCGACAACCAGCGTTAGCGTAAATAATACATTCTTGTTGACGTTGATGACAACTTCGCGCTGGGCGGCGGGCGCCGGAGCGGGCGTCCCTGGCCGGGGCACGATAGTCTGCTTCGCCTTACTCATCCCGTTCTCCTAGAGCAGTAGTCAGTAGTCGGTAGTCAGCAGTCAGTCGTTCAGAGTCGGACCTCAGACTACTGACTACCGACTACTATGTACTGTCTACTGTTTAATTCGTCACGCTCGCGGTAATCGTGAAGTCCTGCGTCTTGATGTCGTTGGGCGCGTCGGCGAAGTGGAACTTGACCTGGACCTTGCGGGTGATGAACTTGCCCGCGTCCTTGTTGACGCGCGGGTCGTAGCCGATGCGCAGGTCGGTCGCCTGGCCCGACGCGATCTTGTCGTCGCTGACGACGGCGGCGGTGCAGCCGCACGAGGCCGAGACGTTATCAATGATCAGGTCGCTCTTGCCGTCGTTCTTGAGCTGGAGGACCTTCTCGACCTTCTGGTCGGGCTTGACTTCACCGAAGTCGTAGGTGTACGCCTTATCCTTGATGTCGGGGATGACCACGCGCGGGTCGGTGCCAAAGGGCACGACGTTGGCGGGGGCCTGGACCGAGCTGGGCTGCTGCTGCTGGAAGGGGTTGGCGCCGGCCGTGTCCTTGCTGGTCACAGGCGGGACAGCCTGGGCGCCGGCCTGGGGCTGGTTCTGCGGCAGGGCCAACGGCGATTGGGACTGGGCCACAGGAGCAACGGGGGCCGCCGCGCGGCCGCCGCCCGAGGTCAGCCGACCGACATACAGCCCGACGGCGAACAGGGCGATGATGCCGAAGAAGGCGACGATGCCGTAGAACAGACGCTGGTCCACGCGGATAATTACCTGGTTGCCGGTGCGGTCACTCATAGCGGGTTTCCTCCTTAACACATGCGACGGGATGGGTGCTGACGTGATGCGTGATGCGTGATGCGTGACAGATTGGTTACTGGGTTTTGGATCCGCTTTGCGGGCCTAGCCAGCGGAACCAGCGCACTTCCGCGTCCACCTTGATGATACCGCCGCCGTTGCGGCTGAACGTCCAGAGGTGGGTGGCGCGGTCGGCGTAGCGCAGCCCGGTGAAGGCATACGCGACCTGGTCGGGCGAGGCCGACAGTTGGCGGATGTAGAAGATCTTCGGAATGTCGGTCAGGGGAACGGCCGGCTGACCCCCGTCGAGCGGGACGGCCCACCAGTTCTCCAGGTTGTTACCGGTCGTGCCATAGTCCGCGCCGACCGCCGCGTAGACCAGCCACTTGCCGTCCGGCGAGAAGTAGCGCTTGCCGGCCGGGCTTGGCTCAGGCGGGTTGTCACCGATGAGGTTGACGCCTTTGACCAGCGCGCGGTCGCCGGAGCCGTCCAGGTTGATGATGTGGATGTCGTAGGTCTCGCCGTTGTCGGCCGAGTAGAGCAGTTGCTTGCCATCGGGGGTAAACAGCGGGGCCAGCCCGCCCTCCGGCAAGAGCATGCGCGCGTCTGTCGCGCCCCAATCGAGCACGTACAGGGTATTCTTGTTGTCGGTGCTGGTGAACGCCCAGCGTTTGGCGGTCTTGCTGTAGTCCGGGCTGGTCAACTGCTTGTTGTAGATGGGCGTCAGGCTGCCGTCGGCGATGTTGGAGACCCAGATGCCCAGCGACTGGAGGGCGCCCGACACCGGGTAGAAGGCCAGGTGCGTGTCGTCCACCCAGGTCAAGGTGAGGACGCCGCCCAGTTCGGCCTCGTTGACGACCTTCGCGATGCGGTCGGTGGCGACGGCGAGCAACTGCTGGCCGCGCAGGATAAACAGCTTCTCGATCTGGAGGTTCTCGTCGCGGCTGCGGAAGGCCAGCGCGTCGCCCTTGGGCGACCAGGTCAACTCGCTGTGGATGGCTGTGTCGTTGCTGACCTGGGTCAGTTGGTTCGTCTTGAGGTTCATCAGGTAGACGTCGATCTGACCCTGGGGCGCGGCCAGGATGGCGAACTGGCTCTCATCTGGCGCCCACGCCACTTCCTGCTCCAT
>CAZFUK010000053.1:0-15519 GCA_964522005.1 uncultured Anaerolineales bacterium
GGACGTGGCGGCGCAGGTGGCGGGGTCCATTGGGCTGGCCGGCTCGGCCAACGTTGGGCGCGAGGCCGCCATGTTCGAGGCGGTCCACGGCAGCGCGCCGGACATCGCGGGCAAGGATGTGGCGAACCCGTCGGGGCTGATTGTGGCGGCGACGCAGATGCTCGTCCACCTGGGGCTAGCCGAGCACGCCGAGACGATTAAGAACGCCTGGCTGTGTACCCTGGAAGACGGCATCCACACCTCCGACATCTACCGTCTCGGCCGCAGCGAGCGGCGCGTGGGAACGCGGGCCTTCGCCGACGCGGTCATCGAGCGGCTGGGACGCCAGCCGAGCGTCCTGGAGCCGGTCAGCTATCGCGGCACGGGGGTCCAGGTCCACCTGCGGCCCACCCCGCCACGGCGCAAGGCCCTCGTCGGCGCGGATGTCTTCCTGGACTGGGCCGAGGACGGGCGCGACCCGGCCGCGCTGGGGCGGCGGCTGGAGGCCGTGGACTCGCCGCTCAAGCTCAAGATGATTACCAACCGGGGTGTCAAGGTCTACCCCGACGGCCTGCCTGAAACCTTCCGCACCGACCACTGGCGCTGCCGCTTCGTCGCCGATGGGGCCGACAGCGAGACCCACTTCGAGCAGGTGCTGGCCCTGCTGGGCCGGCTGCACGCGGCCGGGCTAGAGGTGGTCAAGACCGAGCACCTGTATACGTTTGATGGGGAGCGGGGCTTCTCGCTGGGACAGGGGGAGTAGGGAGCGGCGGCATAAGGACTACCCCCTGCCCCCTCCCTACGCGGGAAGGGGTGATTAGCCTCCCCCCCTTGCCAGGGGAGGGGCCGGGGGAGGGGTCATTGTCCTACGTTGCTCAGCCAGCGCGTGGCCCAGCGGAGGGCATAGCGCGGCACGGCGCCCACCGACTCCAGCCCCCAGCTATATTGGAGGTAGCGCGCGAAGCCGAGCGGCTGCTCGCCGAGCCACCTGGGGCGGAAGGTGCGGCGGTAGCGGCGGTAGTGGGCGCGCAGGCGGAGGAGGGGGCCAAGGCTCTCCGGCGGGCGCGTGGTGACGGCGTACTCCAGCGGCTCGCCTGGGGAGACCGGCAGGCCGTCCAGGCGGGCCAGCACGTCCGGGGGAACCGGGGCGGCCCACTTGCCGTGCAGATAGGTTAGCGCCTCGCGGAGAATGATGACGAGTTCGAGCCGCTGGGCAAGGCTGACCAGCCGCGTCCAGTCCAGGTCGGGCGCGGCGCGCAGCAGGGTGACGGCGTCGGCCACCCAGCGCACGGACGGCATGGGGTTCCAGCGCAGCCCGTGGACGCAGGTGTGCAACAACTGGTCCGCCGGCTGGAGGGCGAGGCTGGGGGTGTCACCGACCATAACGGGGATTGCCCCCGCCCAGAAAGGTTCGTCCGCGTCGGGCCAGCAGCACTCGTGCAGCAGGTGCCAGTGTAAGTCCACCTCGGTCCCCTGCCCATCCACAAACCCAAACGCATTGATCACGGCTACATAGACTGGTTTGAACGGCTTGCCGGCGTACAGGCTCGCCTTGAAGCCCTGCTCGCTCATCAGGCGGAGAGCGGCGTGCGCCTGGGCGGTTGGCGTCAGGATGTCGAAGTCGCCCATCGGCCGCAGGCCGTAGTCCCGGTAATACAGCAGCGTCAGCGCCGGGCCTTTGAGGATCAGTGTGGGGATGCCCGCCGCGTGGAAGGCGCGGAGGAGCGCCTGGGCGCGGTGAAACAGCAGGTGATTGTCGTGCCAGGTACGGCGGTGGACGCCCCGCATAAAGCCGAGCAGCGGATCCTGGATGCCCTCCTGGCGCATGCGGCGGTAGACGAGCGGCAGCAGGCGATAGGACGCCTGGTCGAGGTGCTCGTAGGAGACGGCGGCACGCCACTGCCGCCACGCCTCGGCCGCGGCCGGTCCGTGGTCCAGCGCCGCACGCAGCAATAACTCGTGTTCCCAGGCGGGCCACTGGGCGCTGGAGGGGGGCGGGGGCAAGCTCATAGTTTCATTATAGCACAGTTGTCTAATTAGCGAAGGCGGTAGAGGGCCAGCGGGTTGGCCCGGCCGTCAATGACGCCTAATTCAAACACCCCGACCCGGTCCGCCCCGCCATAGCCCGGCGGGGGCGCCAGGGACAGGTCCGAGGTCAGGAGCCAGGCGGCGGGACGAGCCTCCGCCAGGCGTCGGGCCAGGCTGTCCGGCTCGGCCACCACGTGCCCGCACCCCTCCACCGTCAGGATGTAGTCCATCGCCAGCAGTCCGAACCACGTGCGGCTGGTCACGGGGTCGGTGAAGTCGGGCTGAATTTGCGCGATGACCAGGCTCGGTCCACAGGCGCCGGCCGCCATGAGCGTGTCGCGCAGGCGGAAGTGCTCCGCGTTCGTCACCCCCCGCGCCGTCATCGCCTGGTAGTAGCCGTTGACGTTCAGCAGGGCGTAGCCTGCCAGCAGCGCGGGCGCCAGTAGGACGATGGCGGCGCCGACCGTCTGGACCAGGCGGCCCACGCGCGACGGGCCCGGCTGCCAGCCCCGGACGAGCCGCAGGAGTTCGCCCAGGCCGACGGCCACGGCGAGAGCCAGCAGGGGAGGGAAAAACGCGAGATAGCGCTGATAGACGGCCTTGACCAGCAGCGGGTACAGCACCAGACTGGACAGCAGGGTGTATAATAGGACCGTGTTGTCGCGGCGGGCCAGGGTCCACAGTCCAACCAGGACCAGCCCGGCCACGGTCAGGACGGCCAACCAGGCGTCCGTGGTCAACGGTCCATAGCCCTGTAAGACGAGTTGGCCGACCATCTTCAGGGTCGCGACGAGGCGCGTCAGGTACTCGGTGGGCGAGAGCGTCGGCGCGAAGGCATAGGCGGCCGAGCCGACCGACGCGGTAAACCGCCGCCACTCCCGCAGGTTGCCGAGGATGACCGGGGCGTAGCCAACGAGGAACAGGCCCACCGCGCCGCCCCAGGCGGACAGGGACAGCCGATGTCCAGGTGCGCGGCGGCGCAGGCCCCACAGACCCATGCCGACGAAGGCCACGGCGGCGATGGGGTGCGTCTGCAAGGCGAGGGCGGCCAGCAGGCCGGCCAGGGCCAGCCAGCCGGCGCGGGCAGTTGCAACGCCCTGGACCAGCGCCAACAGGGTGAGGGCGACGAACAGCGGCGTGAGCGAGTTGGACCAGCCGTAGTGGCTGGCCTCGATGACCAGGACGGGTGAGACGAGGGTGATGAGGGCCGCCACCAGCCCCGCGAAGCGCCCCGCCATCCGCCGCCCCAGCCAGTACATGACCACCGGCAGCAGCGCGCCGAGCACCGCCACCGCCAGCCGGGGCGCCGGGACGCTCGGGCCGAAGACGCGGAACAGGGCGGCGGTGAGGTACAGGAACAGGGGGCCGATGTAGCGGAAGGTCAATAGCCAGCGCCCGCCCTGGGCCATGTCCAGCCCCATGAGCACCTCGACGCCCTCGTCAATAAAGGTGGGGATGAGCATCAAGTTGGGCAGCCGAACGGCCAGGGCGCCCGCGAAGAGCAGGGCGCTGGCGGTCAGATCGAGGCGGTGCGGGGCCTGGAGTAAACGCATAAAGTAGGCTAGGGGACACCCGTAACTCGTACTGGGTCTAGGCGTTAAATAAGGCGGCGCATTGCGCTGCCAGAATAGCACATTGGGTAAGGAGCCATTGACATGTCGGTCGCGCGGTATCGGGTCAATACCCCCAACGTGGTACACGAGATTATCGAGGGTGAAGCGGTCATTGTGAACCTCGCCAATGGGCTATATTATAGCGTAGACCGCGCCGGAGCCGATATTTGGGCGCTGCTCGAACAAGGCGTGGCCGTGGCGGACATGGTCGGGGCGCTGGCCGCGCGGTACACGGGGGAGCGCGACCAGATGCAAGCGTCGGTCCAGGCGTTCCTGGCGCAACTCGAAGCCGAGGACCTGGTTGTGCCCGACACGAGCGATACCGTCACAGCCTCCCCGCCCCCGCCGCCCGCCGTCGAGGGCGCCTACCAGGCCCGCTTCGAGCCGCCCGTCCTCCAGAAGTACTCGGACATGGAAGACCTGCTCCTGCTTGACCCGCTGCATACGCTGGAGCAGACAGAGGGCTAACATGGACTGGCCGCTGGTCAGCGTGGTCATCCCAGTCCACAACGGCGCGGCCTACCTGGCCGAGGCCGTGGCGAGCATCCGCGCCCAGGGCTACCCCGCCCTGGAGATTGTCGTCGTGGATGACGGCTCGACCGACGACACGGCCCATCTGGCGGGCCGGCTGGGCGAAGACATTCGCTATGTCTGGCAGCCGCAGCGTGGCCCGGCGGCGGCACGGAACCACGGGCTACGCCTGGCGCGGGGCGAGTTGGTCGCCTACCTGGACGCCGATGACCTGTGGCCGTCGGACAAGCTGCGCGTTCAGGTGGCCCGCCTGCTGGCCGACCCCGCGCTGGAGGTCGTGCTGGGCCGGGTGCAGCCCCTCGGCGAGCGCGACGACACCCACCAGGCGGGCGTCATTGACGTGCACCTGGGCAGCGCGGTGTTTCGGCGGGCCGTCTTCGACCGCGTCGGCCCCTTTGACGAGGGGCTGACGTATAGCGAGGACCACGACTGGTTCCTGCGCGCGCGGGAGAGGGGCGTGCGGATGCTGGTCCTGAACCAGACCACGCTGCTCTACCGCCGCCACGCCGCCAGCCTGACCCGCCAGGCGGGCCACCAGGGCTATCAACTGCCCCGCGTCCTGAAAGCCTCCCTCGACCGCCGCCGCGCCCAGGCTGGGGGAGCGGCGGCCGACCTACCCCGGCTAGCCAGTTTTGAAGAGACCACTAGCGGTCCAGGGTAAACACCTACGCCGATGTCCCCCCTCATCAGTGTGATTGTCCCGGTCTACAACGGCCGCCGCTATCTCGACGCGGCGCTGGCGAGCGTCCAGGCGCAGACCCACCGGCCCCTCGAAGTCATCGTGGTGGATGACGGCTCGACGGACGACAGCGCGGCCATCGCGGCGGCCTATCCAGGGGCGCGCATCGTGAGCCAGCCCAACCAGGGCACGGCGGCGGCGCGCAACCACGGCGTGCGCCTGGCGCGGGGCGACTGCCTGGCCTTCCTGGACCAGGACGACGTGTGGACCAGGGATAAGCTGGCGTGGCAGGCGGCCGCCTTGGCGGCGCGGCCCGACCTGGACATGGTGTTTGGGCAGGTAAGGCAGTTCTTCAGCCCCGACTGGGACGCCGCCGACCGTCCCGGCCTCTACTGCCCCTCGGAGCCTCTGACGGGCTATCTGCCGTCGGCCCTGCTCGTCCGCCGGGCCGCGTTTCTGGCCGTCGGCCCCTTCGACACCGTCTGGCGCATGGGCGAGTGGGCCGAGTGGTTTACGCGCGCCCGCGACCACGGCCTGCGCGAGTGGGTCGTGCCGCATGTCGTGGCCTGGCGGCGGCTGCACGCGGGCAACAAGGGGCTGCTAGACGGCGCGGCCCGTGGCGAGTACGCCCGGCTGCTCAAAGCCTCCCTCGACCGCCGCCGTGGCCTTCGGCAGCTCTAAGCCCACGAGAAGCAGTATGGACATGATTTACATGATTGACATGATGAACCAGGACGAGCCGCTTCCGCCGAGACTCAAATCATGTAAATCCTGTAAATCATGTCGAAATGACTGAATGCGCGAGTGACGATGACGTATCTGGGGTACTCAAACGCAAGCTATGACCATAGCGAGGCCGATCGGGTGGCCTACTTCCAGGCGCTAGGCGAAGGCTTCGCGCGGGCTGAACAGGCCGCCGGTGGTCTGGACCGCTATTACAGCATGGGCGGCTACACGGTCCGCCTGCGCTTCGCCGGTCCGGCCCTGCTGCCGCACCTGACCCCCGCCCTCGCCCACCTGGCGGCGCCGCCCACCGACGCCCCCGACCTGACGGTCTGCCTGTGGGATAGCGTCTCGACCGGGACGCGGCTGCCGCTGCTGGTGGCGAGCCTGGTCCACCTGCTGCGGCTACGCTGGTTTGAGCAGTTGGATGGGCGGCAGTCCATCAAGGGCTACAACAGCGGCCGCATCCGCACGACGTTCCACCTGGGGCCGGACATCCTGAGCGCGCTGGACGCCCAGGCGAACCAGGCGGTCTACTGGGTCGAGGACGCCGCCGGCATTCCGTACTACGAGCGCGGCTACCCCCTCCAGACCATCCTCAACTGGTGGCTGGGCGACCACCAGCGTACGTTCGTGCATGCCGCCGCGGTAGGGGGACCGGGCGGCGGCGTCCTGCTGGCGGGGCAGAGCGGGTCGGGCAAGTCCACCACGACCCTCACCTGTCTCAACGCGGGGCTGTCCGTGGCCGCCGACGACTATACCCTGGTGGTGGTGGACCCGGCGCCGGTCGGCTACAGCCTGTATAACACGGCCAAGCTGCGCACGCTGGAGGACATGGCTAAGTTCCCGGGACTGCTAGCGCGGCTGAGCAACGCCGACCGGCTGGCCGAGGAGAAGCCCATGCTCTTCCTCCAGGCGCACTTCCCCGACCGCGTGCTGACCCAGTTCCCCATTCGCGCTATCCTCCTGCCCCAGGTCACCGGCCAGTCCAGCACCTGGGTCGAGCCGGTCTCGGCTATGACCGCGCTCAAAGCGTTGGCGCCGAGTACCCTGCTCCAACTGCCCGGCGCCGGGCAGGCGGCTTTTCGAGCGATGGCGGCGCTCACGCGGCGGGTGCCCTGTTATAGCCTGGCGCTCGGCGCCGACCTGGCGCAGATTCCGCTTGTCATCGGTGACTTGCTAGGAGCCTTAGCATGATGGCCTTGCACGATAGTCCCCTGGTCAGCGTGATCATCCCCGTCTACAACGGCGAGCGTTTCCTGGCCGAGGCCCTGCATGGGGTCCTCGCCCAGGACTACCGCCCCCTCGAAATCGTCGTCGTGGACGATGGCTCGACGGACGCCACCCCCGCCATCGCGGCCCAGTTCGCTGACAGCATCCGCTATGTCCGTCAGAGCCGGCGTGGCCCCGGCGCGGCGCGCAACACCGGGCTGCGGCTGGCGCGGGGCGAGGTGGTCGCCTTTCTCGACGTGGACGACGCCTGGCCGACGGCCAAGCTGCGGCGGCAAGTGGGCTACCTGGCGGCACATCCCGAAGTAGACATTGTCCAGGGCCTGATTGTCCAGCAGCAGTGGGACGCCAGCGCGCCTGGCGCGGGCATGGTGTTCGAGGACGTGTCGGAGCCGTATCAGTTCGTCAATCTCGGCAGCGCGGTCTACCGCCGCTCGGTCTTTGAGACGGTCGGGCCGTTCGATGAGACGCTGGCCGAGAACGAGGACACGGATTGGTACATGCGGGCCTGGGAGCATAGCGTGCCCAAGGTCGTCCAGGACCAGATCGCCCTGTTCTACCGCCGCCACGACCAGAACATGACCCAGACCACGCTGCACCCGCACCTCAAGATGACCCGGCTGTTCAAGCGCCACCTGGACCGCGTTCGGGGTGCTGGCGTGGGCGACCCGCCGCCCGACCGCCCCCCCATCAGCGCTTACCTGGGTGTCCCGCCTGTAAAGAACGCACGGGCCAAGGTGCGCGACGAGAATTTTACCCTCATTTCCAATGACTGTTGGGGAAGTGGGCCGTATCAACACCTGGGCCTGATGTATCGCACGCCCTTCATCGGCACGCGGGTGCTGGCCCCATGCTTTCTGGAACTGCTGCGCGACCCCCGACGCTACGTCGCCGCGCCCGCCGAGTTCATCTCGACCTCGCGCTACGACCTGATGAACCACCTTCGGCAGCACGTGTTCGGCGCCTACCCCCTCGCCCTGCTCGACGGCACGGTTGAGCTGCACTTTGTCCATGAGACCGACGAGACGACGGCGTGGGAGAAGTGGGAGCGGCGGCGGGCCAAGATGAACTTCGATAACCTGTACATCAAGTTCTCGCAGGACCCGGAGTGCTGCACCGATGCCATGCTCGAGGCGTTCGACCGCTTGCCCTACCCGTACAAGGTCTGCTTCACCTACCGCGACTATCCGGACTTGAGGTCCACCATCCTCATGCCGGGCTACTTTGTGCCGGGCGCGCCCATGTACTTCCTGTCGCGCACCTACTTCGACACAGTCGCCTGGCTCGACAAGGCCCACGGTCCGGATACCCAGGCCTACCGGCGCGCCGTCGCCGCGCCCGCCGCCGCCCAGCCATGACCGCCGCTGCCGAAGTCCAACTCCGTCTGGGCCAGGCGTGGCGGCGGCAGGGCAAGCTGCCTCAGGCGCAGGTCAGCCTCCAGAAAGCGGTGGACCTTGCCCCCGGTCTGGCGGCCGGCTGGGCCGAACTGGGCGGCGTCCTGCGGGAGAGGGGCCGTCTGGCCGAGGCGGTGGAGGCGCTCAAGCGCGGTCTCGCCCTCAACCCCAACGCCGCCCAGTTGCACAAAGCGCTGGTGGATGCCCTCGTCGCGGCGGAGGGGCTGCCCGCCGCCTACGCCCACTATCGCCTCGACCGCGTGGACGACAAGGCGGTCGCTTTGCGGCCCGCTGACATCCTGTGCTGCTCCGTCGTGCGCAACGAGGCCGCGCGCCTGCCCTACTTCCTGGCCTATTACCGGGGCCTGGGCGTAGACGGTTTCTTCGTAGTGGACAACGGCTCGACCGATGGGACGCTGGACTACCTCCTCGCCCAGCCGGATGTGCGCGTCTGGCGCTCCGACCTGTCGTTCAACCAGGCCAACTTTGGCGCGGGCTGGTTCGAGGTCCTGCTGCGTCACTACGGCGTCGGCCACTGGTGCCTGATGGTGGACGCCGACGAACTGCTGGTGTACCACGACTGCGAGCGCCGGTCCCTGCCCGACGTCTGCCGTGCCCTGGAGCGCCAGGGCCAGCGAGCGATGAGCGGCCTGCTGCTCGACATGTACGCCGACCGCCCGCTTCAGGCGACGCGTTACACCCTCGGCCGGCCCTTCCTCGACGTGTGCCCCTACTTCGACCGCCAGGTCTACCACACCCGCCATGAGGACGGGACGGAGTACGGCAACCAGACGCTCTACTTTGGCGGCGTCCGTCAGCGCGTGTTTGGCGCGGCGGGCCGCTATGAACTCAGTAAGGTTCCGCTCATCCAGTACGGCGTGGACTGCCTCCTGATCGGCGGGCAGCACCGGGTCAACCTGCCCCGCGAGGCCATCGCCGCCGACACGGCCTGCCTGCTCCACTTCAAGTACTTCTCGACATTCGCGGAGTACGCCCGTCAGGAGACCATCCGCCAGGAGCACTACGGCCAGGCTATGCAGTACGCCGAGTACGCGCGCCGGCTGGCCCAGGACGCCGACCTGACGCTCCACGACCCACAGCAGTCGGTGCGCTATCACGACAGTGGGCAGTTAGTGGACCTGGGCATCCTGCGCCCCCTGCCCCCCGCGCCGGTCGTTGAGTTCCCGCCCATCCCGCCTGTGCCGCCCGGCACGGCGCGCCCCTTCTGGTCGGTGATGCTGACCGCCTACACCCGCCTGGATACCTTGCCGCGCGCACTGCGCAGTGTACTCGCCCAGGACCCAGGCCCGGACGAGATGCACATCGAGGTTGTCAACGATGGGGCCGACGCGGCGACCCAGGCGCGGCTGGCGGCGCTGGTGCGCGAGGTGGGCGGCGGCCGCGTGAGCTTCTACCGCCACCCGCTGAACGTCGGCCACCCGCACATCTTCAACGTGTGCCTGGAACGCGCGGTCGGCCAGTGGGTCCACATTCTCCACGACGACGACTGGGTCGCGCCGGGCTTCTACGCGGCGCTGGCCCAGGGCATCGCCCAGGCGCCCGACAGCGGCGCGGCCTTCTGCCGCCACCACCGCGTGGACGAGGCGGGCGTGGTCCAGTGGACCTCCCCGCTCGAACGGGAGACCTCTGGCCGCCTGGACGACTGGCTGGAGCGCATCGCGGTGAGCTGCCGCGTCCAGTTTGCCTCCATCGTCGTCCGCCGCGCCGCCTACGAGGCCGTGGGCGGCTTCTGCACGGCGGCCGGTTCGGCCTTCGACTGGGAGATGTGGCAGCGGCTGGCCGTCCACTATCCCGTCTGGTACGAGCCGCGACCGCTGGCCCTCTTCTGCCAGGGCGCTTCGTCGCTCACCCACCACCTGGTGAAGACCGGCGAGCAGATTCGCCACGCCCGCCAGGCGATGGCCATCGCCGCGACCTACCTGCCCCCCGACCGCGCCGCCGACCTGGGTCACCGCGCCCGCCAACACTACGCGGCCTACGCCCTCGACATCGCTCGCGCCCAGTGGCGGGCGGGCGACACCGTGGCGGCCAGGGCCAATGTCCGCGAGGGGCTGGCCTGTTGCCCCGACCCCGACCTGGCCCGGACCCTGGAGGCGCTATGGACGCGCCCCGCGAGACGACAGGATAGCGAGCGATGACGCTGGAGTCCGCTTCCCCCCAGGCTCTGGAGGCCCTCTGTCGCTTAGCGCGGGGGTGGCAGCTGCGAGGGAACCTCGACGCGGCGGTGGCCGGCTATCAGCGAGTCATCGCGCTTGACCCGACGTATGCGCCGGCGCATGTGGCGTTGGGCGGACTGCGGCTCCGTCAAGGCCGCGCCCGGGATGCCCTGGAGCACTACGCCCAGGCGCTGGCCCTTCAGCCCGACGACCCGACGACCCGACTGCGCTACGAGTACGTGAAGCGGATGATCGAGGGCGGCCAATGGCAGGGTCCAGCCGAGATCCCCCACGTCGCCCTCGCCCCGCCCCTCGTGGACAACCCACGGGGCAAGCTCGACCTGCGCGGCCAGGTCTACTTCAAGGCCCACCGCTCCGGCTGGGGCTATGGCCTGACTGCCCTGACCCCGCTCCACAACCGGCGCGGTGTCCTGTTCGACGGCTTCCTCGAACGGACCTTCGCCTGGCGGCACTGGACCACCGAGGTCCGCGCACCGGAAGTTCTGGCGCGGATGAAACAGGAGGGGACCTTCGAGGAACTGGCGACCTCGGAGGAGCAGGGCATCATCCCCTACACCCGCCCCTGGGTGGGCGTCTTCCACAACCCGCCGGGCATGCCCACCTGGTACCACTACCACGATGCACCTCAGACGCTCCTGGCCAAGGATGTCTGGCGGCGCAGCCTGCCGACCTGTCTCGGCCTGTTCGCCCTGTCCGAGTACCACGCCCGCTGGCTGCGCGAGCAGACGGGTAAGCCGGTGTCGGTCTTGACGATGCCGACTGAGATTCCAGCCGCTCAATTCAGCTTTGAGCGGTTCCGTGACAACCCGCGCAAGCAGGTTGTTCAGATTGGCTGGTGGCTGCGCAAGCTCAACGCGATCTATCAACTGCCCCTGGCGGCCGCCAACCCGCTCGGTTACGCGAAGACGCGGCTCGTCCCCCACTTCTTCAGCAACGCGGATCACTATCTGCGCCAGTTGATGGCGCAGGAGCAGGCCCGGCTGGACCTGGAGTTGACCCCCTCGTACGCCGATAACACCCACGACGTGCAGCACCTGCCCGCCGCCGAGTACGACGCCCTGCTGGCTGAGAACATCGCCTTTGTCGAACTGTACGACGCCAGCGCCAACAACGCGGTGGTCGAATGCATCGCGCGGGCGACGCCGCTGCTGGTCAACCCGCTGCCCGCCGTGGTCGAATACCTGGGTCCGCACTACCCGATGTACTTCCGCAGCCTGGACGAGGCGGCGGCCAAGGCCCTGGACCTGGGGCTGATCCATGCTACGCATGTCTACCTGACCCACTGCAAGACGCGCCAGAAGCTGAACGCCGACTACTTCAGGTACAGCGTCGAGACGAGCGAGGTCTATCGCTTAATCTAGTCAAAGACAAACAGGTAGACTGAGCCGGGGGGCATGTCGAAGGTGTAGTCCTGGGGGAGGTTGCGTAAGGGCCGCTCGCGCAGGCGGACGCGGAGCCGGTCCAGGTTGTTGGAGCGCGGGTCGCCCGCCAGGGTGTAGAGCGTGGCGCGCCTGTGGGCGGCGGGCAGGTGGAGGGTCACGGGGGTGACGCCGTCCAACCGCCGCGACAGGACGAAGACGCTGATGCGGTCACCCTGGCGGAAGGCATAGGCGCCGATGAGGGGCAGGGCAGGACGCGGGGGGATGGTGTAGCGCACGTTCTTGAGTTCGGGCAGGCTCAGCGTGGGACCGCCCGCCACGGTCGCCGCCACCATGTCGCCCTGGGCCAGGCGGTTGCGCATCGTCAGGGCCAGCCAGGCCGGATGGGGGCGGAAGCCCCTCCGCCACGTCGTGTGCGAGGTCCACTGGGAACCGAGGCCAAAGGCGTGATAGGCCTGCGGGCCGTAGCCCCTGGCGGCGCCGTCCAGGAAGGCGTCGAGGACGCTAACGCCCGCCGCCAGCGATTTGCCCATCATCTCTTCCCCCGGGTCCTGAGGCATCCCCGGCGAGGGTAGCCCATACTCCGGGCCGCCCTCGGCCGTCGCCAGCGTATACGGTCGGCCCATCTTGCCTAGCAGGTTGCGCGTGGCCGCCTGCTGCTCCGTGAGGTGGCGGATGACCCAGGGCGCGTAGAGCAGGGTATGCCTGAACTTGTCCTCGTCTGTCTCGGCGGGGATCTGCCGCCAATCCCAGCCTGACACGTAAGACGTGGTCGCCACCAGGCCGGCCGACGGGCTGGCCTGGCGGGCGCGCGCCCCGTAGCTCGTCAGGCCCGATTGAAGGCTGAACCCGCCCAGGACAAAGCGCAGTTTGGGCGCGACCGGGGTATAATAGGGGCTGCTCTGCGCCACGCGCCAGAAGTACTCGGCGAACTGGCCGTACTCGGTCCCATTATCAAAGGTCCAGGGCTGAAACAGAGCGTTCCACGTTTCGTTGCCATACTCGATGCGTAGCTCGCTGAACTCGTCGGTCCAGGGGCAGACCTGGCCGTCGGCGGCGCGGCGCGCCCCGTAGGGCGAGTCGGGCGGTCCGGCCAGGTACTCCATCAGGTTGAGCCACTCCCCCTCGTCGAACGAGGGGTGGACGATGAGCCAGGGAATGGCGCCCAGCGAGCGAGCGACACCGAGGGCCGTCGGGAGACAGAAGAGCGCGCCCCCCACCGGCCCGTGGTGGGGGTCCCAGAAGCGCATACCCTCGCCTTCAGGCGCCAGCCAGTTGTCCAGCGTCGTGCCCCAGGCGCGATTGGTCTGCCCGCTCCAAATGCGGAGCGTGCCAGGGCGAAAGTCGTGGAGCGCCTGGAGGGCGGCGGGGTGGAGCGCATACGGGGGCAGCGCCGGGTCGTAGAGCCGCACGTTGTCCACCCAGAACACCCCCGGCCCCTGGCAGGTGATGTTCAGTTGGGCGACCAGGTCGGGGGGCAGGTGGCACGGCCCTCTGAACGTGAAGCGATAGCGCGCCCACTCGCCGGTCACGGTGAAGGTGTGGCTGATGCGCTCGCGGTAGGGGTGGAACCAGACGCGCACCTTGCCATCCCGCACGCCCTCTTGCTTGAGCCACAGGTCGAGCTGATAGGTGTGGCCCGGCGTGAAGGCGTTGCGCTGCGGCTGCTGGGGGGACCCCGCCACAAACTGGAGTAGTCCACCCTCGCCGGGTCCATCGAGCGTCACCTTGAGACTGGTCCGGCTCCCCTGGGCAGGGGCAGCGGTCGTGGCGTCGCGGCGCTTGACCACCCAGCGGTTGTCGCCCCAGTTGGGGTAGACGCGCCAGGTATCGGCGTCGGCCAGGTCAGCGCGCGCCGGATGGAGGCAGTCGGTCGGCGCGTCGTCGCGGATGGTGGACAGGAAGTAGATATCGCCCGCCTGAACCGGCGGCCCCGACCGGTTGAGCAGGATGCGGTAGCCCGACGCCTCGCCGGCGAGATAGCGGGCGACTGTCGCTGTGCGCAGCAGGTAGACTCCCTGCTCCCCGCGTCGGTAGACCCGCACGTCGGCTCCGTCGAAGAAGCCGTCGCCGATGACCTGATGGGCGGTGGTGGTCGGCCCGGCGTCGTTGGCAATCCAGTCCTCGCCGCCGCCCGTGGCCGTCCCCTTCAGGCGCAGGATGACCGGCTCCATGCCGCCGTCGGTTGTCCAGTTATTGAAGAGGGTGGCGTTGGCCGACCAGGGTTCGTAGTCGAAGACCTCGACATTCACGCCGAAGCGTTCTGGCCCCATGGCGATGACAGTCGCCTCGATGGTGATCTCGGCTGGAGGTTCGTAGGAGGAAGTGGCCGAGGGACGGCCGAGCCACGCCCGCAGGCGGCGGGCAGCGGCGGTGAGGGATCGAGGGAGTGGGATGGGCAAGCTGCGTGTTCTCATTCTATCCGAATTGTGTAACCCGGACTGGCCGTCGGTCCCCGCCAGCGCCTACCGCGCCATTCGCGCGGTCGCTGAGGTCGCGGACGTCGTGGTGGCGACGCAGATTCGCAATGGACGGGCCATCCAGCGGGCCGGCCTGGGCCAGGCTCAGGTCGTGTACCTGGACACCGAGCGTGTGGCGCGGCCTCTGTGGCGGCTCGGGCTGGCCTTGCGAGGGGGCGAGCAGATGGGCTGGCTGATTCAGAACGTGCTCGACTACCTGGGTTACCTGGCCTTCGAGTGGCAGGCGGCGCGGCGGTTTAGGGCCGCCCTCCGTCGGGGGGACTTCGACGTGGTCCACCGCCTGACGCCCATGAGCACCCTCGCGCCCAGCCCGCTGGCGCGCTGGTCGCCTGTGCCGTTTGTCGTCGGACCGGTGAATGATAATCTACCCTGGCCGTCCGGGTCAACCCAGGTGGCCCAGCGCGAGCTTAGCCGACTGGAGCGCCTGGTCGCACGGGGTCTGCCCTTAGTCCGGCGGCTGCCCTACCTGCGTGCGACCTTCACCGAGGCCGAGGCTGTCCTGGCCGGCTTTGACCACACGCTAGCCAGCCTGCCGCCCGCCGTCCGCCTCAAGACGGTTAACTTTCCCGACATTGGCTTCGACCCCGCCGTCTTCAATGCGGCGCCGCGCCCAGCACGGGAGCGCATGACGATTCTAGGCGTGGGGCGGCTGGTGCCCCTTAAACAGCCGGACGTGCTTGTGCGCGCGGTGGCCGAGAGCGCGATCCTGCGGCAGCATCGGCTGGTCCTGGTGGGCGACGGCCCAGAGCGGCCCGCCCTGGAGCGGCTGATCGCCGACCGGGGGCTGGGGGGCTGCGTGGAAATGGTGGGGCAGCAGTCGCTGGCCGAGGTAGGGCAGTGGATGCGCGAGGCCGACCTTTTCGCCTTCCCCTCCCTGCACGAGTTGGGCGGTACCGTCGTCGTCGAAGCGATGGCCAGCGGGCTAGCCTGCGTGGTTGTCGCCCACGGGGGTCCGGCGACCCTGATCACCGCCGAGCGCGGCGTGCCCGTTCCGCCGGGCAACGGCCCGAGTCTGGTGACGGCGTTCCGCCAGGCCCTGGAGGCCCTGGTCAGCGACCGTGCCCGCGCGCAGCGGTTGGCCGCCGCCGCCCACGAGCATGCGATGCGCTACTATACCTGGCAGGCGAAGGCGCGCAAGACGCTAGAGGTGTATCGCTGGGTGACCGGCCAGCAGTCCCACAAGCCCGACTTCTGGGCGACGTCGGCCTAGGGAGAGGTGGCTATGTCTTACCTGATCGCCGTCAGCTCGTCCTCTAGCGTCCAGAGGCTGGTGGGTCACCGCTAC
>CAZFUK010000054.1:0-11726 GCA_964522005.1 uncultured Anaerolineales bacterium
CCCACCCCTCCTTCTACGAGGGCTTCGGCCTGCCGCCGCTTGAAGCTATGGCGTGCGGCGCGCCGACCGGGGTGTCGGAGACCGGCGCGCTGCCCGAAGTGGTGGGCGACGCCGGCCTCAAGGCTCCGCCGACGGATGCCGAACTGTGGGTCGAACACCTCCGCCTCGTCCTCCAGGACCCGGCGCGGCGCGCGGGGATGGTCCAGCGCGGCCTGGAGCAGGCCACGCGCTTCTCCATCGAGCGCATGGCGCGCGAGACGCTGACGGTGTACCACGCCGTGGGGCAGCCCAAGTGACTACGTTCTGGTGTCCTCTCAGCCCTGGCCCAGCTTCGTCTTGTTTCGCACGAAACCTAGCATTCTACCACCCCCCATGACCCAGCGTAGACGAGTTCTCTTTCTGACGCCCCAACTCCCCTACCCTCCCCACCAGGGCACGGCCATTCGCAACTGGCACCTGATCCAGCACGTCGCCCGGCAGCACCAGGTGGACGTGCTGAGTTTCACGGCGCAGCCCCAGGCCGACCTGGCGGCGGCGGAGCCGTTGCGGGCGGTGGTCCACCGGCTGGCCGTGGTCAAGACCCCGGCGCGGTCGGTCGCGCGCCGGCTGGCCGACCTGCTGCGGGGGCACGCCGACATGACCCGGCGCCTCGCCAGCCGCGACTACATTGACACCCTCGCGGCCTGGCTGGCCCACGGCTACGATGTCGTGCAGGCCGAAGGGATCGAGATGGCGCCCTACCTGCTCCACATGCGACGCTGGCGCGCGGTCAAGAACCAGCAGCGCCGGACCGACGACTGGACCGCGCCGGGCGTCGAAGGCCGGCGGCTGGTGTACGACGCCCACAACGCCGAGGCGCTGCTCCAACAGCGCAACTGCCTGACGGACCTGCGCCGCCCACGCCGCTGGGTCGCCGCGCTGTACTCCCTCGTCCAGTGGCGGCGGCTGGCGGGAGTCGAGACCGACCTGTTGAGGCGCGTGGACCGTGTGGTGGCCGTCTCCGACGCCGACGCGGCGGCCCTATGCCGCCTCGCGCCCGGCGTCCAGCCCCTCGTCGTGCCCAATGGGGTGGACACGGCTTTTTACGACCCGACGCTGCCCGAGGCGCGGCTGCCTCTGGCGCTCGACGCCGTCCTCCCCCCTGACCGGCCCCTGCTCGTCTTCACCGGCAAGCTGGACTACCGCCCGAACATCGAGGCCTGCCGCTGGCTCGTCCAGCAGGTCATGCCGCGTCTCTGGGCGGCCCATCCCGATGTCCACGTGGCGCTGGTGGGCCGCGACCCCGCGCCGTCGGTGCAGGCGCTCGCCTCGCCCCGCGTGACGGTCACCGGCTGGGTACCGGACACGCGGCCCTACATGGCCCGCGCCACCGTCTTTGTCGCGCCCTTGCGCGTCGGCGGCGGCACGCGCCTCAAGCTGCTCGAAGCGCTGGCGATGGGCTGCCCCATCGTCAGCACGTCCCAGGGGGCCGAGGGGCTTGACCTGGGTGGGGCGGCCGTGCTCGCCGACGACGCCGACTGTTTCGCCCAGGCCGTCGGTCAGTTGGTGCAGGACGCGGCGCGGCGCGGCGCGCTCGCCCAGGCGGCGCGTCAGCTCGCCCTCGCCCGCTACGACTGGCGCGCCATTTTGCCCCGGCTGGACCCGGTGTATGTGTAGACGAGGCGAACCGCGCCCTAAACGGCGCGGCGTGGGGGGAGGGGCTGATGCCTGACCCGCGCACCCTGTCCTCGGCCCCGGCCCTGCCGCCCCGCTACCGGCTGCGGCGCGCCTTGCTGGGCCTCGCCGGGCGGCTGCTCAGCCCACCTCCCGCCCTACGCACCACGCATGACGCATCACGCATCACGCCTGACCGGCCGCGCATCCTCCTCATCCGCCCGGACCACCTGGGCGACGTTTTGCTGACGACGCCCGCCTTCGCCTGGTTGCGGGCCGCCCTGCCCCAGGCGCACCTGACGGCGCTGGTGGGGCCGTGGGCGGAGGAGGTGGCGCGCCGGAGCCCCCACCTCGACGCGGTCGTGACGCTGCCCTTTCCCGGCTTCACCCGCCAGCCCGCCGCCGGCGTCCTGGACCCCTACCGTCAGGCGTGGGCGGCGAGCCGTTGGCTACGGCAGTACCGTTTTGACGCCGCCGTCGTCTTGAGATTCGACCACTGGTGGGGGGGCCTGCTGGCCGCCCTGGCCCGCATCCCCCGCCGCGTCGGCTACGCCGTGCCCGATGTCGCGCCGTTCCTGACCCAGGCCCTGCCCTACCAGCCCACGGAGCATGTGACGCGGCAGAGCCTGGCGTTGGTCGAGGCGGTGGCAGGGGCGGGCAGTGGGAGCCGTACACCGAGGGAGTGGGCGCTGGGGGAGCCGCCGACCGAGTTTCCGCTGCGGGACGAGGAGAGGGCGGCCGCCCAGGCGTGGCTGCGGGCGCGGGGCGTCGCGGACGACGAGCGGCTGGTGGCCGTCCATACGGGGGCGGGGGCCGCCGTGAAACTGTGGACGGCGGCCGGCTGGGCCGAGGTGGCGGACGCCCTGGCCACCGAGCGGCGCGTCCTGCTCACGGGCGGCCCGGCGGAAGCCCCTCTCACGGCTGACGTCGCCCGCGCCATGCGGTCGCCCGCCCTCGACGCGGCCGGCGCCGCCGACCTGCCGCTGCTCGCCGCGCTGCTAGCCCGCTGTGACCTGGTCCTCGGGCCGGACGCGGGCGCGCTGCACCTGGCGACCGCCGTGGGCACGCCCACCGTGCGCCTCTACGGCCCGGTCAACCCGCGCCAGTTCGGGCCGTGGGGCGACGCCCAACGCCACCGTGTCGTCGTCATGGACCCGCCGCTGGCCTGCCAGTTCTGCGAGCGGCTTGACTACGCGCCGGCCGAATTGCCGCTGCACCCCTGTGTGCGCTGGATTGGGCCGGCGGCGGTGCTGGCCGAGGCTCGCGCGGTATTGGCCCTGGCTTCCCCTCGGGTGTAAAATTGCCCGCTTCCCCCACTGGGATGGGCTGCCCCATACCCCACTAGATTAGCACGAGGTGAAGGTTGTCCTCTATTCGCCGTCTCTGGCTGGCCCTGTGTTTGACCCTGCTCACCGTCTGCGCCGCCGGCGTCACCCTCGCCCAGTCGGGCGCGGAGAACACGAAGGGCGCTGCCCAGCCCACGCCCCAGGCGACGTCGCCCGCCCCGGCCGGCCCGCTCGCAGGCTCGAACGCGGCCGCCGTCCTGCCCGTGGAGCCGGCCCTGCTCAAACAGGCGCTGACCGACCCGCGCCAACCCCTGGACTTTGTCGTCTATCTCCAGGCCGGGGCGGACCTGGCGAAGTGGGAGACGGCCCCTCCCTTGCCCAAGGCCGCCTCGCCCGACGAGGCCAGGGCACGGCTGGCCGCCCGGCGCGCCGACCTCGTCCAGGCGCTCAAGACGACGGCGGCCGGCAGCCAGGCCGGCCTGTTGGCGCTGCTCTCGGCCAGACAGGCCAAAGGCGAGGCCGTGCGCGTCAAGCCCTTCTGGGTGGTGAACTCCATGGGCGTCCAGGCCGACGGGACAGTCCTATTGGAACTCGCCGCTCGGCCCGAAGTCGCCGTCATCCGCGCCAATCACCCCTGGACCCTGGACGACGCGCCGGCGCGCAAACAGGCGGACGATGGGCCGCCCACCCCCCAGAACCCGCCCTGGGACATTCAACGCGTCCGCGCCGACTACGTCTGGCGGCTGATGGGGGTTACGGGCCAGGGCGTGGTGGTCGCCAACATGGACACGGGCGTGGACTGGCAGCACCCCGACTTGCAGGCGGCCTATCGCGGCTATGACCCGCGCGGTCTGCCCAACCATCGCGGCAACTGGTACGTCGCCACCGACGAAGTCTACCTGTACCCGGGCGACGGCAACGGCCACGGCACGCATACCATGGGCCTGATGGCCGGGCGGCAGGGCACCGGCGTCGCGCCCGGCGCCCGCTGGATCGCCGTCAAGGCTTTTACCGACACCCGCCGCTCGACCGATGTCTGGCTGCTGGACGCCTTCCAGTGGCTCGTCGCGCCGGGCGACGACCCGGCGCTGGCGCCCGACATCGTCAACGGCTCATGGAGTAGCGCCGCCCGCGACAGCGACATGTTCCGCCAGGCGGTACGCGCCCTGCGCGCTGCCGGCATCGTTCCCGTCTTCTCAGCGGGCAACGATGGCCCGGTCTCGCAGACGGTCGGAATCCCGGGCGGCTACCCGGAAGTGCTGACCGTGGGCGCGACGGACGACCAGGACAGCCTGGCCGTCTTTAGCAGCCGGGGGCCGTCCGCCTTTGGCGTCGTCAAGCCCGACGTTGTCGCGCCCGGCGTCGCCGTCCTCTCCACCTACCACGGCGGCGGCTATGCCATCATTGACGGCACCTCGATGGCGACGCCCCTGGTAGCTGGCGTGGCCGCGCTGCTGCGTCAGGCCGCCCCGGACCTCAGCCCGGACCAGGTCGCCCAGATCATCCGCAGCACCGCGCGCCCCATCGGCGCGGAACCAGTGCCCAACAACAACGTAGGCGCGGGGCTGGTGGACGCCTACGCTGCGCTCAGCGCGCTGCTTGGGTCGGGCGAGTTGACGGGCCGCGTGACGCGGTCGAGGGACGGTGGGCCTGTACCCGGCGCCGAGGTCCGCGTCACCTCCGTCACCACCAACGCCTCCATTCGCCTGACCACCGATGCCACAGGCGCTTATACCGTGCCCCTCCAGGCCGGACAGTACGAGGTCACGGTGAGCGCGTTTGGCTACCAGCCGATCCCGCCCCGCACCGTCAGTGTCGAGGAGGGGGGGCACGTCCGGGCGGATTTTGAACTGACGCTGCTCCCCTTCGGGGTGGCGCTGGGTCGGGTGACGGACACGGCCGGCGCGCCTCTGCCGGCCACGATCATCGTTGAAAACACCCCCCTCACGACGACGGCGCAGGCCGCCACAGGTGCGTATAGCGTGGCCCTGCCGCCGGGCACCTACCGCCTGCGCGTGGAGCACCGGGGCCACCGCATTGGCCGCGCCGAGATCACCATCGCCGCGCCGGGCGCGGTCACCCAACAAGACTTTCGCCTGGCGCCCGCGCCCAGTATCCTGCTCGTGGACAGCGGGGGCTGGTATTCGGCCAACACCACCCGCTTCTACCAGGCGGCCCTGGACGCCCGCGACTACCTGCACACGGTCCACCTGGTGCGCTCGGCCCAGAGTTCGGGCCTGACCCTGGAGAAGCTCCAGGACTACGACCTCGTCATCTGGTCCAGCCCCGCCGACTCCCCGCGCCTGGTCGGGGCGGAGCGGCTCCTGGCCGACTACCTGCGCCAGGGGGGGCGGCTCATCATCAGCGGCCAGGACATCGCCTACTGGGACGGCGGCGGCGCGGGGCCGGTGCCGGACTATTACCGCGCCATGCTCAACGCCCGCTTCATCATAGATGACGGCGCGTTTACCGAAGCGCGGGGCGCCGGCCCCTTGCAGGGCCAGACATGGCAGTTCAACGGCGCGGACAGCGCCGACAACCAGACTTCACTGGACGTGATTGAGCAGGTCAAACCGGAAGCGGGAACCGTCGCCGCGCTCTATCCGGGCGGCGCCAAGGCCGGCATCCTCGTCAACACCTGCGTGCCCTACCGCTCGCTCTACCTGGCGTTCGGCGTGGAGGGCGTGCGTGGTCTGGCGGCCCGCGCGGCGCTGTTGGACCAGGCGATTCAGACCGTCGCCGCGCCCACCCCGACCCGCGCCCTCACCGCCTACGCCCTGAGCCAGGAGGAAGTCGCCCCGGCCGGCGGGCTGATTACCTACACCGTCCGCCTGCGCAACATCGGGAGCCAGAACGACGAGTACACCCTGCGCGTCGCCGATGCTCAGTGGCCCACCCAGGTGCTGGACCCCGGCTCCGGCCGGCCGCTGGAGACGCTGGCCCTCGATAAGTGCGCGACACGCGATGTGCTGGTGAGTGTGCGCGTCCCCAACGGGATGGGCTGGCACACCCGCGACACCGCTACGGTCCAGGTCCAGAGCCGGAACGACAGCGCCGTCGGCCAGAGCGTCCAGCTCGTCTCCAAGACGCCCGCGCCCGTGCTCCTGGTGGATGACCATCAGTTCGTCAACGTCCAGGACGTTTATACCCGCGCCCTGCAACTGGGCGGCATCCCCTATGACCGCTGGAATGTCAATGCGACCGAGACGCCCGGGCGTGGCAGCCCGTCGGTGGACCGGCTGGGTCTCTACCCCGTCGTCATCTGGTTCACCGGCTACGACTTCCTCGATACGCTGTCGGCGGCCGAGGAGGCGCGCCTGACGACCTATCTCAACAACGGCGGCCGCTTGCTCCTGTCCTCGCAGGACTACCTGTTTACGGCCGGCCTGACGCGCTTCGCCACCGAGTACCTGGGCGTCCTCTCGCACATTGAGGACCTCCAGACCGTCCAACTCGTCGGCCTGCGCGACGACCCGGTCGGTGACGGCCTGGGGCCGTTCGTCCTCGACTTCGCGGGCGTGCTTGGCTCGACCCGCTACAACCACTCCGACGCCCTCACGCCCAACGCCTTCGCGCAGCCGGCCTTCATCGGCAGTCACGGGCGGCCGGTGGGCTTGCGCCGCGACGCCGGCCGCTACCGCACCGTCTTCTTCGGCCTGCCCCTGGAGACCCTGGGGCCGGAGCACCTGGCGCCCACCCTGCGCCGCATCGTCGGCTGGCTGGGGCCGCTGGGCGCGTCGCGCATCAACGTGGACCGCGCCATCGCCGCCGACGGCGACACCCTCACCTTCAGCCTGGACATCCGCACCAACAGCGCCGACCGCCGCGAGCGGGTGCGGCTGGTGAACCCACTGCCCGAGGGAACGCAGTTGGTACTGGGCAGCCTGATTGGGGGCACGCTGGAGAATGGGCAGATCGTCTGGGAGGGACCCCTGGGGCCGGGGGAGACGCATGGCGTACGCTATCGCGTCACCACCCCCACCGGCCTGCCGCCAGGCGCTGAACTGGTCAACCGTGCCACACTACAGGACGAGAGCGCCCTGGCGAGTGAGATCTTCACCCGCGTGCGCTTCAACGTACCCGACCTCTCGCCGTCGGTCGCCATCGCTGACCGGGACAGGGTCTTCGCCGGCGACGTGGTCAACTTCACCCTCAGCCTGCGCAACCGGGGCACGCTCGACGCCACCACCCAGGTCACCGTCAGCCTGCCCTCCGAGTTGAGCCTCGTGCCGGGCAGCGCCGCCGCGTCCTCCGGCGCGGTGACGGTTGAAGGGGACCAGGTGCGCTGGGCCGGCGCGGTGGCGCGCGAGGGCGTGCCCGTGGTCATCGCCTTCCAGGCCCGCGTGGCCGAGGGCTACGCGGGCGGCCCGCTGACAACGCGCGTTTCCATCGCCGACGGCTACACCGCCGTCCTGGAGCGCGCCGTCGTTCTGGGCGCGACGCGGCAGCTCTTCCTGCCGCTCATCGAGAAACGCGCGCAGCCGTAGGCGTATGCGTTACAGATAGAGACGCGACACCAGTAGAGACGCGACACCGGTAGAGACGCGACATACCCCGAGTACGGGGCACTTTGTCGCGTCTCTACTGGTGTCAGGCCATTAGCGCCAGGGTTCTGCTGAACCCCTTCCCCTGCCCCCTTCCCTGCCAAGGAAGGGGGAGCCAGTGACGGCCAAGTCCCCCTCCTTGCCAGGGGAGGCGATGGAGTAGGGACGGGGTTGCCGCGTCCGTCCCCCCTCCCTTCCTAGGGGAGGGGACGGGGGAGGGGTTCCTCCCCACCGTCCACCACGCTGAAAGCCCCCACGCTTAGCGCCACGCCTCGCCCCTGGCGATGCCGGGCAGCATGAGCTGGTATTGGGCGACCGTCACGCGGCCCACGTCAAAGAAGCCGGTCTCCTCGACCGTCTGGTCCGCCTTGGGCGGCGCGGCGACGGCCGACTTGATGTTCAGCAGTTGGGTGAACTCCTTGAACTGAATGGGGCGCTTGAAGCTCAGGGTCCATTCGATGTCCACCGCCGGGCTGCTCTCGCCGTGGCTGACGACGCGCATCTGGTCCAGGTGGACCGTGACATTGGGCGTCTCAATCGGGCCGTCCACGCCGGGCACGCCGCTGCCGATGACCGTGTTGTAGACCGGGTCGAGGACACTGATCTGCCCCGTCGCGGCGTCGAAGCGGGCCAGGAAGGCCGTCTCGCTCTCGTTCGCCAGCTTGAAGTCAATCTCGGTGATGTTGTCCCAGCCGTTGACGTGGTCGCACGACGTGGTGATGGTGGCCGAGCCGATGCGGTCGTCGGCCTGGTCGGGCGCGCCGGACAGGGGCAGTTGCTTGGTCAGGGCGATAGCCCGAGTGCCCGAGATGATGCGGATAAAGGGTGGATAGTTGCTGCCCCAGGCCGGCCCTTCCGGCTCGCGGCGCGCCTCGAACACCAGCGTCTCATTCCCGAAGCGGGTCCGCTCCTCCCAGGCGACGTAGGGCGTCGAGCGCGTGCCGTGGAGCGACGGCCCGACGGCCGGGTTGAAGCCCACCGCGTTGAGGCCGCGCGACAGGTCGGCGTCCAGGTCCCAGCGTTCGCGGCCGGGCCGCACGTCGGCCAGGTGCTTGACGTAGAGCAGCCGGAAGCCGCCCAGGTCTTCGACCCAGGCCACATGGGGCACGTTGCCGATAAAGTAGATGTCGGGGTCATACGCGCGGCTGAAGCGATTGACGTTGAGCGGCGGGCCGACGGGCCGCCAGCCCGTGCCGGTCCACTGCTTGACGATAATCTGGCTGAACGCCCCGTTGTTCTCGGTCTGCTCGAAGACGACCCACGGACGGGGTTCCGTCTCGCCCAGCAGCATGCCCGACGCGAGGCGGGGGTTGCGGGCGTCCTGGTCGGGGTTGGCATTGAGCGTGCAGGCGAACTCGCCACCTGCGCACGAGGGCGCCGTCTGCCAGCGGAAGCCGCCCTGCCCCGTGGCGTCGGCCACCGCGCGGGCCACGAAGACACGCGCCGCCCGCCCCTGGTTGGCCCCCGATTCGTCCTCGAACCACGTCACCCACGGCGTGGTGTTGTTCGGCCCAGAGAAGACGATGTCGGGGTTCTGGGCGTTGCGCGTGCTGTCCACGTTCAGGCCCGTCTCCTGGCCGATGGTGGTCGCGCCGACCCGAATCCAGCGGAAGCCGCCCACCACGTTCTGGGCGTTCGATGCCTCGGCGCGGGCGACAAACACCTGCCGGCTGCGGTTGATGGGGCTGAACTCGTCCCAGGCGACCCAGGGCAGGAAGCTGGTCGCGCCCGCCGTCGTCGCGCCGGTGGCGAGGGCCGGGTTGGCGGCGTGCTGGCTCGTATCGGCGTTCAGGCCGGGCACGCCCCGGTTCCCGCCCTGCTCCCCCGTGATCTGCCACAGCGCCCCGCCCCCGTCCTGGCTCAGGAACGCGGCGAAGATGTTGGTGCGGTTGTCCAGGCTGCGCACCGGCTCCTGCCAGGCCACCCACGGTACGCTGGGCAGGCCGTTGATCAGCGGCCCGCCGAATTCGAGGCTGGGCTGGGCGGCGATGACGGTGCGGTCGCGGTTGAGGCTGCCGGCGTTGCGGTTCTGGGCTACCGTGCGCCACTGGCGGCTGCCCCGGTCGAAGAAACGCACCAGCACGTCCTGGAAGTTGGTCCCAAACTGGCGCTGGGTGAAGGCGACAAACGGGACCGGGTTGGCGGTGTCCCCCGTCAGGCTGCCCACCGCCAGCGACGGCTGGCCCGCGATGACCTGTTCCTCGCTCACCGTCTTGTCCGTGGGCGACCCCTGAATCTGAAAGCCGCCGACGGTTCGGCTCACTTCCTCCGGGTTCGCCAGGGCGGCCCAGGCGCCCAGGGCCAGGACCACGGGCAGCAGCAGCAGCCCGACGATACGCCACTGTTTCGCGTGCATGCTCATCTCCTTGTCTTGGTTCGTCTTGATGCAGACCCTAAAGGTTGGGGCAACCTTTAGGGTCTGTGTCTCCCAGCGATTCTGTCTAGCAGACTCGCGGCGTGGTCCGGGGGATTTCAGGGGGAACGCGGTGTAGGCGGATTGTGGGCGACGTGTGGGAAATAGAGCCGATAGGCGGCGGTGGGCACGGCGGCGCAGCCAAAGCGGTCCACGGCGGTGTTAATCTGGTCTACACTGGGCAGGCCGGCGGGCTGGGTGAAGACCTCGCTGCCCTGGAGGAAGGGGGCCAGGGCGGCGGCCACCTCGGCCAGGCAGCCGTAGCCGGCCCGCTCCAGGCTCAGGTCATTGGCGGGCGTGGCCCCGGCGATGATGCGGCCCAGGATGCGGTGCTCGGCCTCCACGCCCAGAATCTGCGCGGCGGTCTGGGCCAGCAGGGGCTGCCCCAACTGGGTTAGCCGCTGGATGGCGACCAGGTAAGCGCCGATGAAGGCGTTTTCGAGCGTGTCCAGCAGCGCCAGGCAGGTCGGCAAGTCGTCAAAGGCGCCGGCCGGGAACAGGAAGCGGGTGGGTGGGGCGGCTGCCCCCTGTGCCCGCAGAAAGGCCAGATGGTTGCGCTCCTCGTCCAGCGCCGCCTGGAAATACCACTGCCGCTCGCGGGGCAGGCGGGTGAAGGCGGCGCCCTGGATGGCCCCGTAGTAGAACGTGATGCCCAGCGCCTCGGCCGTCGCGGCGATGTCGAGGAGGCTCTGCGCGCTCTCCTGACAGGTGATGGCCGTCGCGGGCGGCACCCGCGCCGAGGTGTAACCCTGAATGGCCGCCACCATCTCGTCGTCGCCCGGCATGCTCAGCGGCCCCTCGTAGCCCGCGCCGCCGTTGAGATACAGGCTCAGCGCGCCAAGGGTCTGCTCCGGGCAGTCCAGCGTGGCCCGCTCGAAACACAGGTTGTTGGGGGGCGGTGGGGTCTCGCCCTTGAGTTCGCGGCCCAGGATGCGATGCTCCGCTTCGACCCCGACGATCTGGCCCGCGATGGCGGCCATGACGGGCTGGCCGAGTTCGGCATAGCGCCGGGCGGCGGCCAGATAGGCGCCCAGGAAGTCCGTCTCCAGCCGCTCGATGGTGGCGACGAAGACGATGAAGTCGTCGAAGCCAAAGGTGCGCGGCGGAAAGTAGAAACTCGTTGCCAGGGGGCGGCCCCCGGCGCCGGCCAGGAACAGGAGGTGCTGGCGCTCCTGGTCGAGGGCGGCGCGGAAATAGACCTGGTAGGCGGGCGGCAGGCGGACAAAGAACTGGCTCTGAATCGCGCGGTAGTAGAACGTCGTCGCCAGGGCCTCGGCGGTGGCGGCCAGGTCGAGGATGCGGGCGGGCGCTTCCAGGCAGGCGCTGGACAGGGGCCGCGTGGGGGGGGCGTGGGCGCGGGCCAGGCCGGCCGGCAGCAGCGCGCCCAGGCCGGTCAGGGCCGCCAGCCGCAGGAAGTCGCGGCGCGAAAGGGATGGTCGGCGCAGGGTCATTGTCGCTCTCCGTTACCAGGCGTCAGCGCCCCCGGCGCGCGGGGTTATTCCAGCGACGCAGGCGAGGACCGGCTGGATTTCACGGGCGCTACCTTCACGACAGCAAGAAGACCTGACAGGTTTCAGAAACCTGTCAGGTCTTGCGTGCTTCGGCTTGATACGCGTGGAGGAGAGGCGTTCGCTAGCGCGGTGTGGTGGCCGTGGCGATGCCAGAGTAGGCCGAGTTGCCAGCCGCGTTGTAGGCGCGGACGCGGTAGCGGTACGTCGTGCCCTTAGTGACCGTGGTGTCCGAGTAGGACGTCGCATTCGACGCGGCCACGGTCGCGATCTGGGTGAAGCTGGTGCAGTTCGTGCCCTTGCAGCGCTCGATCTTGACGCC